>SLNR01000154.1 GCA_007132905.1 Candidatus Sumerlaeota bacterium
AAAAAGGAAAAAAGCTTTCCCAACCAAATGCTTCCGATCTACTTCAGACAGAGTTGCTTTTGGCGAGAAGATCATTCCATAAATGATCTCCAAAATACCCGGGGAAGGATCTCCTTCTGCTTCTTCTGCTTCTTCTGCTTCTTCTGCTTCCGGTTCTTCTATTTCTGATTCTTGTCCCAATAAGGCGTGATCATCTGCCTGTTCTTCATTTTCTTGGTCCTTTGGCCTTCTGTTGTTCCCATCTTCTTCCATTGAACTTCCCCCTTGTTTGCTTACTATCGCGGTCTTTTGGTATCATGCAGCAGCAACAGATGGGGCAGGATGATTTCCTGCTGTCCTCTTTTAATATTCAATAGGTCCGCCCCCTGCATAAAAAACATGTCCCAAACCGTCGTCCGACGGTATTCTTTGATAGTATAAGGCCCTATGATCCCCGCTTCGCCGGCCGCGATATCCAGCGCTTCAAGTAAATTCCCTATATCGTCCACCAGACCCAACTCCAAAGCCTGCCTGCCTGTGAATATTCTGCCGTCGGACAGCGCCATGACCCTTTCGATCTCCATATCACGACCTTTGGCCACCGTGTCAACGAAGCGTTCGAAAATATCGTCCACCAACAACTGTAAAATCTCAATTTCTTCTTCAGAAGGATCTCGTGAAGTCGTTCCCAAATCTTTATATTCTCCACTCTTAATGATAGTCGTATCAATACCGATTTTCTCAAACATTTCTTCATAGCTATTAATTTGAGTAATCACTCCGATACTTCCCGTAGTCGTGGTGGCATTGGCCACAATCCGATCGGCTTGGCAAGCCACCCAGTAGGCCCCTGAGGCTGCTGTATCTCCTAGCGAAGCCACTACCGGCTTTTGTGTCTTGGCCAGCTTTTCTACTTCCCGACCAATTTCTTCCGAGGCGGCCGGGGTTCCGCCCGGACTGTTGATACGCAGCACAACCGCTTTTACCTGTGGGTCTTCTTTGGCGACGGAGATTTGTTGAATCACATCTTCTGCTCCGGCCACCGCTCCCAAAAAGCTTGCACCGCCTCTTCCCCCTGCAATGATTCCTTCGATGCGAATCAAGGCTATCCGATCGGGCCCAAATCTTGAACCCGGCGTCCTAGTAGGACGGGTCTGCATAAAAAGGCCGACCGCCAGCATCACCAATATCAGTCCCACGATTAATCCGCCGTAAAGATTTTTCTTAGACATGATACCCCCCCCGGTTGCATCCTTATCCTAGGCACCTTCTCCTTTCGCGTTTTCGTCATCATTTCCTTCCCGTCTTTGGCCGCCTTTTGCCGGGGAGGAACTTCTCTTCATGAAGCGAAAGAAAACCACAGCTGGCTTTATTCTTTCTTCTGCCGGTACGTTCATCAAGCTTTCACGCCAAGGATGTGCCACCATGAAAAAAAACTGTGCGTTTGTTTTTTACCGTCTCTTTCCTTTTTCTTTTCTTAAGCGCAGCCATTGTATATGCTTAGATAAGCTTCTCTACTTATCCGCCTCTAGACAGCGCCAAAGAACTTTATCAAGAGCATCCCTATTATCAAGATAAGGGATCCTATTTGATTTTTGAGCCTGATGATAATCAAAAAGCCACCGGAATCATTTTCTATACCGTCGATCTGGTAAGCCACCATGCCTATGCGCCGTTTGGGCTTTTGCTCGCCAAAGGAGTTATCTGACCGTCATCCCCAAAATGCCTTTGCAGTTGGCCGTCCTGCGCATCAACGCCGCAGATCCTATCATTCGCCGTTACCCTAACACCAAGCACTGGTTTTTGGCCGGCCACTCTTTAGGCGGATCCATGGCCGCCCGCTATGCGTTTGACCATCCTGAAAAAACCCAAGGGCTTATTTTATTGGCGTCTTATTCTGATCGGGATTTTTCCGATAAAGAAATTTCTCTGCTCAGCATCGAAGCCTCCCGTGACGGTGCTATTTCGAAAAACCGCTTGGAAGAATCCCGCTCTTTGCTGCCTTCAGAGGCTCTTATCATCACCATGGAGGGAGCAAACCATGCCGGCTTCGGACATTACGGACCGCAAAAAGACGATTTGGAAGCTGATCTTTCCCGAGAGAAACAGCAGCAAAAGACCGCTTCTTTCATCCATTCCTTCCTCGAACAAGCCACCCTCTCAGAGGACGACTGACCGTGGCCCTTCCTCAAAGCAATCCCCCTTTGGGAAAAGCATTTTTTTGCCAAAGCAGAGGGGATCGACAGCCCGGCTTAGCCAAAAGTGATCGCTAGATAGACAACAACGCCCATGACACCTAGTACCCCCAGCACAATGAAAAGCGCCAACCTGTTTTCGGAAAGTCCAAATGTGGTCCGGTATGGATCAATGTTTTCATACCCGTCATCTTGTCTTTTTTCTACTTTTCTTTTAAAACGAACTCGGTAATCATCAAATTTCTCTAAGAGCTCCCACCCGTTTTGGGCCTCTTCTTGGCATAGCTGCTCAAATTTTTCGCCCGTGATTCGAGCCGCAGAGCGTACGATTTTAAATTCCCAGCCTTCCAGCTCAATAGGTCGATACTCCGTCAACATTTCCTCCTCCTCATCCTTTTTCCTTTTCTGCTGAGCCGCGGCGGCTCCCGCCGCCCCTGCCGCTGCCACCGACTACCACCTCCTGAGGGCGCTTAGGACCTCTGTTTTGATATATTCCTTGCTTATATTCTATCCATTCTTTCTTTTCAATGCCGCCGCTGCCAAACCTGCAAACAGAGGATGAGGATCGGTGGGCTTGGAAAGAAATTCAGGATGGAATTGGGTCCCAATATAAAACGGGTGATCTTTTACTTCCACTATCTCTACTAAGTCCTCCTCTTCATAGATACCGGAGGCTTGCAAGCCTTTTTCTTCTAGCTTCTGCCGGTAATGGTTGTTCAATTCAAAGCGATGTCGATGCCTCTCTTCAATGATCTTTTTTCCGTAAAGTTTGGCCGCCCGGGAATTTTCATGCAGCCGGCAGGGATAGACGCCCAAGCGCATCGTGCCGCCTTTTTCCTCCACTTTTTTTTGTCCGGGCAGCAGATGGATCACCGGGTGGGGCGTATCGGGATCAAATTCGGTACTGTTGGCCTTTTTTAATCCAACCGCATGCCGGGCAAATTCAACCACGGCAATCTGCATACCCAAACATAGTCCCAGATAGGGAACCTGATTGGTTCGGGCAAAGTGGGCCGCTTTGATCTTCCCTTCGATCCCCCTTGATCCAAATCCGCCGGGGACCACAACTGCATCTGCTTGGGACAATATCTCGGCTGGATCACCTTTTTCCAGGTCTTCTGACTGAACCCATTTAATCGCCACTTTTACTTTAGCTTGTAACCCTCCGTGAAAAATCGCTTCATTGACGCTTGAATAAGCGTCTTTTAGGTTTGAGTATTTGCCCACTACCGCCACCGAAACCTCTTGTTTACTCTCTTGTTGACGAACAAAGATGTCATTCCATTCCTCCCAGGCAGGTAAGGGAGAAGGCATGGACAGTTTAGCAAGAATAAGATCGTCCAAACCTTGATCGGCCAAAACAGCCGGGACTTCATAGACGCAGTCAAGGTCTTTGTTTTCAATAACCTGTTCTTCTTTGATGCTGCAGAAAAGGGCAATCTTACTCTTGATCTCCTCATTAAGGGATCGTTCTGTCCGGCAGACGATCACATCCGGCTGAATGCCGATGCTCCTTAACTCTTTGACACTGTGCTGTGTAGGCTTTGTCTTCATTTCATCAGCCGCCTTCAAGTAAGGAACCAGAGTCACATGGATATACATCACGCTGTTTTCTTCCATCTCGGTCTTGCACTGGCGGATGGCTTCCAAAAAAGGCAGGCTTTCAATGTCACCCACGGTTCCCCCGATCTCCACAATGGTGAAATCCGGGTCCGCGCCCTTTGGCTGCCTTTTGATTCGATGTTTGATCTCATCTGTTATATGGGGAATGACCTGTATGGTTTGACCTAGAAAGTCGCCTTTCCTTTCCTTGCTGAGAATAGACCCGTAGACCTGTCCCGTGGTAATATTGTCTTCTTTTGAAGTATGGCAGCCGGTGAATCTTTCGTAGTGTCCTAAATCAAGATCCGTCTCCCCTCCGTCTTCGGTGACAAACACTTCTCCGTGCTGATAAGGACTCATGGTTCCGGGATCCACATTTATATACGGATCAAATTTTTTCATGTTCACACAAAAACCCCGGTTTACAAGCAGCCTCCCGATGGAAGCAGCTGTAATCCCCTTTCCTAGCGAGGATACTACCCCGCCTGTAACAAAAATATACTTAGCCATTGTCTTCTCCTCTCTGATCTTTTTTGATCAAATAAATAACCGCCGCCAGCCGTTTTTTTTTACGGCTGAAGACGGTTTTTTAGAACCAAAAATAAAATATTCTTTTCTAATAACTAATTTTATTCGTAATCGAGCACGATAATCCTTCTTTCACCCTGCAAATCTTCTGCCTTTATTTTCACTACACTGCTTTGGGCCTTCTCGTAGTTTGGGTAATGCTTAAGAAAATTATCCACCCCGGCAATAGGAAAATCAATAGCTTCAGTCTTATAATGCATGGGAATGACTACTTTGGGATCAAGTTTTTCTATGATCGTCTTTGCCTGGTCGGCATCAATGGTAAAGTGCCCGCCCACCGGCGTCAGCAGCACATCAACTCTGCCCATATCTGAAAATTCTTTTTCGGTTAGATCATGACCCAAATCACCTAAATGGGCAATCCTTTTCTCGTCTTTCTCCATGACAAAGATCACATTTTCTCCTCTTTGAGAACCTTTTGAGTCATCATGGTAGACAGGGATCCCTTTCGCTTTTAGACCATGGGTCTGATGCCCGCCCGGTTTGTCCAACACAACAGGGTCTCCTTTGACAGCGCTTACCTCATTGTGATCGAAATGATCGTGACTTACCGTTACCACATCCGCATCCACATCAAGGGCAGGGTAGCCTATGTCACCGAATGGATCTGTCACCACTTTCGTTCCGTCTTCAAAAGTAATGAGAAAACAAGCATGTCCACACCAGCGAAATTTCATGGAAAACACCTCCCTGCTACCTGTTTCGTCCTTGCTGTTAATATTCCTCCTCTTCATCATCATCAAACTCGACTTCGTCTATAATAAAACTTTCCTTGATATCCTCTTCCACATCCTCTTCCTCTTCGTCATCGATGGAAAGAGGTTCGCGTTGCTCTTTATGAAGAGGTTTAAGCAGAGGAACTTTCGGGGGTTTTTCTTTGGGAGACCATTCTTTTAGTCCCCAAATTCCCTGCCCGTAGTGGTGGAAACGGACATCAAGATTCATTTGGGTGAGAAGGGCAGCGGCCTTTCTTTGAAATTCTTCCCTCTCTGCCGGTTCCTCACGGATTTCTAGTGCTTCGCAAATCAAATCTTTGTAATGAATTTGCTTCTTACGCTCTTTTAGCAAACAGCACATGATATCAATTGTATCCATCCCCGGATCAATACCCCTATCAACTTCCTTTTTCATAATCGCTCCTCCTCACGCCAAACGCCGCTTAGTTTTCTGCCGGATAAAAACTAATTACCTCTTTTTTCTAATATTTTCCATATCTCATCTCGTTCGGGCGCTGTTAGTGCCTCTCTTTTTTTGCCGCGGATGATGGTATTTCCTTCTTCTACAAACCGCCCGATGATACAAGCTGAAATACCCTCTTCTTTTAAAGCCTTTATCAAAGTTTCCCCGTCACAAGTAGCTATCATCATCGAACCGCTTGATACCAAGGCTAGAGGGTCAATGTCAAAATACCTGCAGATAGCCTTAGTCTCCGGATGAACCAATACCTCCTCCTCCCAAATCTCCACTCCCACTTGAGAAGCGGCGGCCATTTCACAAGCAGCCCCCAAAATGCCCCCCTCGGTCACATCATGCATGGCTTCGGCTCCGTTTTTAACTGCCGTACGACCTTCGGGCACCACACTGATCTGCTCAATGAATGCCTGAGCTTTTTTAATTTCCTCAGTAGTCATGGTCAAAGCCAGCAAATCGGCGTAATCGACTGCCAAGATCGCCGTTCCTTCAAGTCCGGCTCCTTTGGTCAGAACTAGATCATGTCCGGCTTTGGCTCCCGAGGAAGAAACATAGCTGTCTTTTTTAGCTCGTCCCACCGCTGTCGTGGAAATAATCACCCGGTCTATGCCGGCTGTAATTTCACTGTGTCCTCCTAAGACTTCAATGCCCAATATCACCGCCTCATCGTCAATCTGTTCCATGATCCGTCCCAAATCTTTAGGCTCAGTCCCTTCCGGAGCCAAAATGGTAACCAGGATGCCCACGGGTTCAGCACCGCTGGCGGCGATGTCGTTGCAGGAAATATTCACCGCCAATCTTCCGATATCTTGTACTGCTCCAGTTATAGGATCGGTGGAAAGCACACAGACTTCATCACCAAAATCAATCACCGAGCAGTCTTCTCCAAAAGAAGAATGCACCAGCACATCTTCTCTCGTGCGTCCTAGATTGCCAAAAACATATTGACGCAACACTTTTGGAGGAACTTTTCCCACTTTCAACGGCACAACCTCCTCTATTTTTTGTACTCTTTATTCTGCCCTGCTTAAGGTAAAAACACAAGAAGCGCTTCGCGGAAGATCTTAGCCCCAAAGCACAAGCCTAAGCGGCCTTACAATACCTCTTGTAAAAAAAACGGGTATGCTTTTTCCCAAAACAATCTCATTTCGATCCCCAAAAAGATACCAAATTGATACAGCCTGCCTGGGTCCGGCTTCTTTACAATTCTTTTCATCACCGCAGGCTGAGTGTGCAACCGATTCATGTATGTATCTCTTAAGCCCGAATGGGCGGGCGTCAAAGTGAGGTACCAAAAGCGACGGATATACTCTTAAAAAAGCCTGAACAGCCGAGAGAGTGATGATATGTTCCCCACCCGTAAAACAGCGTATTGCCTTCTGCGGCTGTTTCGTCTGCTCTTTTTCGATCGCCATCAGGCTGCCGTCTATATCCCCACCGGAGGCCTCAAGTTGACTTCATCGCAGTCATGGAGCGTTCACTAAGATCAGTCTTTGCATCCCAAGAGCAGGATTCTAAACCATAAGAGGCCTGACGGATCCCCGTGGTCCAAAACGACACCCCGGTCTAAAACTGTCCGTCCCATCATCGATCGGGGCTTTGACCATGTTCCCTTGACCGGCGGGAGATTGGCTTCACCCCAAAAACCCTTCCCTTTGATTGAGCCATTTCTCATGGGGCTTTATGATCATCACTGCCTTTTGCTAATCATCAAACAAGATTTGGACAAATCCCGGGAGAGTAAAGCAAGCCCGGTGTATATCAGGGGTATAATACTTGGCCTCAAGAAAACGACTTTCTTTTCTGGCGACTTTTAGAGGATCATATTGCTTTGATCCCAGCATGAAACTCCACATTCCGCTTTGATAAGTAGGAATAAAGGCTAGATAACATCTCGCCACTGCATAAGAAGCCTTCACATCTTTATATATCCTCGCTAAAAGCTCCCGATTGTGAAAAGGGGATTCGGATTGGGCAGCA
>SLNR01000069.1 GCA_007132905.1 Candidatus Sumerlaeota bacterium
CGAGTTAGTAAGTAATTCAGTTACAAAAGGGTAGGCCATTTCAGAAAAGGAGTTAAAGCCATCTTCCTCGTGGGGTATCTGCCGCCGCTTCCACTGTAGCAGGAGGATGAGTTTTAGCTTATTCTTTTTTTGAGGGGGTTTTGACAGATAAATCGCGGGTATGAGCGGGCCATTACCTTATAGCCTACCGTACAGCATCGTCAATGGTTTCCATATAGAACCGGTCCCGTGCCGCAATGAACTCGTCTAGCTCCACGGTGGAGACGGGCAAAGAGGTTTTTGCCGGTTGATAGAAATGCCACCATTCCAGACGGCTGACTTGAAAGCCATACGGCTGCATGCCGGTGATCAGAAAATCTCTGTTTATTCCGGCAGCAGGGGAGACATCCGGATTGTCGGGGTGGGCTTTCTCCGAGAAGTCATCAAAATCCGTGGGCATGGCAATCTCTTGGAGATGCTCATCTACCAGGGTGATGTCCACAGCGATTCCCTTGGCGTGCTGGGAATAGCGGGAAGGAGCTGGCACATAGGCTTTGAGGTGTTCAGGGGTGGCATTGTAGAGGGACCATTGGACTTGCACCGGGCGGTAGCCGTCCCAGATTTTGATGGTGTACCCATCCTTTTGAAAGGAGCGATTGGCAGCGACCAGCCTTTGGGCAGTTTCTGCCTCCAACAGGCAGAGAGGGCGCTCGTAATGGACCACACCGGTGAAGTTGTCCGTTGTGGCGTATTTCAGGTCAATGATGATCGAAGGATCTAGGGCATTTAATTCCACCAGCCCTTTGTATTCAAAATAGGGGGCCGGCTGATTCGGGGGCAAAGTGCGCTGGTCCGGATGCTCTAGACGCGCCAGGATGGATCGGGCCTCATCTAGATACAGGTAATCTTTGGGTTGAATGCGGCCGTTTTCTGTAACGAGAAGGCCCTGGGCATAGGCAGCCATGAGATCAGACCGATAACGGCAGTCCGCGTCCGCCAGGTCAAGAATCTGCCAGGTGTAGTGGGCTGGATCCCATGGACCGGGAAGCTGCTTCATATGCATCAGTATCGCAGCGGACTCCTCCCGGGTGATCGGTGCCTGGGGGTCTTGGAATGAGGGGATGTATCCGTGCTCTGCTGCCAGCTGCATGGCTTCCGGGACGGGCTCAGAGAAGATCAGGTCAGGATCCAGCTGTTTCATCATCAACCAGACAAAATGACCGTAAGGTAGGGGTGCATGGGCATCTATTTCCGGTTCCGGTTCAACTTTATCCACGGTGCAGGCAGACAGCAATATAAAAAGTAGTGCAATAAGAACCAGTAGTGCAAGTTTTGCAGGGGCTTTGCAAAATATTTTTCCAGATAGGCTGCAGTTCTTGAGCGGCAGATATTCTCGGCTCATTCAAATTCACTTCCAATCCATAATATTTAAAGAATAAGTCAGTTTCCGGATCAATCCAAAGCATTGACCACATCATACCACCTCCAGGAGCAAAACTCAATCACGGCAGGTTCTTAGGCGGACAAACCTTGACACAATCAACGAAAAATCATGCCCCTGGAAATGAAGAGTCTATGCTGCCAACTGTCGAGAATGAATATTTTGGCGATGCAAACCACTAATACGCGCCACAGCCATTTTCTAGTGGGCCGGCTCAGTTTCTGCACTGCCGAATATGCGGTTAATCACCATTTCAACCAGGGCCAGGACAAGGCATGTTCCCCTCTTTGGTACCGGGCAAACATAGTGGAGCTTCTATTTCTGTGCAGGGTATCTGCAGCACTCGGGCTATGATTCGGCTCGTACGATCACGATTCTAAAAACACTTTGAACGCTGAGCTTTATCACCTCTTTTCTAGGGCGCGCCTTCAGCTGCTTCGCAGATTGTGCAGTCAGTACCCGGTTGATAATCGCCTTAAGTAATTTGGAAAAGGGATTATCCCGATGATCGTGTAAAAGAGCTTCGGTAACACAAAAGGTTCAGCAGCTGCTATGTCGAATTTAAGTGTTAACACACATTTCCTTTCTTTTTTCCGGAAACCACCAATCCAGAGTAGAAAGGAGTTGCCTAGGATGAGCTTTGCTCACACCGTGATCGAACAGCCCCGGCATGAAGAGATTCGCAACTACCAACTTAACCCGGATGCCTCTGCCAATTTGAAAAAGGCTATCGCCGACTTAAAAACATTTCCCACGGAAGTACCGCTGGTCATTGACGGAAAAGATAGGTGGACAACCGGATGGCAGCCCCAGATGATTCCTCATGAGAAAGAAAAGATATTGGCTCAATATACCCCGGCGGGACCTGCTGAATTTAGGCAGGCGGTAAAGGCCGCTCTGACAGCAAAAACAGAGTGGATGCGCTTTTCGTTCGAAGCGCGCCTGGGCGTTTTTTTGAAGGCAGCGGACCTGATCGCCGGACCGTACCGGGAGGAAATCAATGCAGCCACCATGTTGGGTCAGAGCAAAACCTGGTTTGAATCTGAAATTGATGCTGCCTGCGAGCTGGCCGACTTTATCCGCTTCAATTGCTACTACGCCCACCTGCTCTACCGAGAACAACCATTGGCAGCCGAACACGAATGGAGCAGCCTGGTGTACAGACCCCTTGAAGGGTTTGTGGTGGCCATCACACCCTTTAATTTCACGGCCATTGGCGGAAATTTGCCCATCGCTCCTGCCATCATGGGCAATACCGTTATATGGAAACCTTCCTGCGAAGCGCTTTTATCGAATTTCACGATCATGAACATTTTAAGGGAAGCAGGCCTCCCGGACGGGGTGATCAACTTTGTCCCCGGCAAAGGCCAGGATTTAAGTGAGCATGTCCTAACCCACCCGTCTTTGGGAGGACTTCATTTTACAGGATCCACCCGTGTCTTCAATCTCTTATGGGAAAACATAGGCAAAAAGGTAGCCGACTATGAAGCGTACCCTCGTCTTGTCGGTGAAACCGGCGGGAAGGGGTTTGTGTTTGCCGATTCCACTGCGGATCTTGATCTTTTGGCAGACAGCATTCTAAACGCTTCCTTTCACTACCAGGGACAAAAGTGCTCGGCCTGTTCACGGGCCTATATCCCCGAAAGCACCTGGCCGGATCTGTGGAGCAGGCTGGAAAGCAGGCTGGAAACGCTCGTGGTCGACACCGTGGAGAATTTTGAGGCGGATCTGTCCGCTGTCATCAGCCAGCAAGCCTTTGATAAGATCACAGGATACATCGAAGAAGCCCGAAACAATCAGACATCGCAGATCATTTGGGGTGGCGAATATTCGGATGAACAAGGTTTCTTCATTCAGCCCACCGTGATTTTGACCCGTGACCCAACCTCCAAAACCATGCAGGAAGAAATCTTTGGACCTGTCCTCACCGTATACTGCTATGAGGATAATGAGATGGCAGAGACCTTAGCCCTGTGCAACCAGACCTCCCCCTATGCATTGACCGGTTCTATATTTTCAAATCGTCTGGCGAATTTGGAACTTATGGAAAACACGTTACGCTATGCTGCCGGTAATATGTATATTAACGATAAACCCACAGGATCGGTCGTCGCAAGACAACCGTTCGGTGGGGGCAGAAAGTCAGGCACAAATGATAAGTCCGGGACTAAACTCAATCTCATACGCTGGACAAATCCCCAGACAGTAAAACGAAGGTTTATATAAATATTTATATGCGCTAGGATGCCTTGAGTCCATGGGATCATCAAGAAGACAATAAAGTCCTGATCAAAGACATGATCCAGTCCCTGTAAAAGTATATAACCTTCCCCAGAATGCCAGGGATAAGTTTGGTTTTGGCTATCTGACCTATCGAAAAGGTTGATTTGATTGATAGGCAAACTGAGCAAAAAGAAACCTGAGAAAAGCAGCGCCATAGTGAGACGGGAGGGAAAAGAAATGAAATTTCTTGTGTTGTTGCTTGTGGCCGCTTTCATTTTTTCCTCAGCAGGATGCGCACCAAAAGAAGTTGTCAATGAAAAACCACCGGCAGAACAGGTAAGTGAAGTCGGTGTGGAGCTGATCGCCGACGGATTTACTTCCCCTCTAGGCTTTATATCACCCCATGATGGAACCGGTCGAATGTTTATCGTCGACCAGATAGGGATCATTTATGCATTCGACAATGGTGAGGTGTTGGAAGAATATTTTTTGGATATAAGAGACAGCGTAGTGTCATTAAGGGAAAGCTACGATGAAAGAGGGTTGCTGGGTCTGGCTTTTCATCCCGACTTCAAAGAAAACGGCCGGTTTTTTGTTCACTTTAGCGCCCCCTTGAGAGAAGGCGGGCCGGATGGCTGGGACCATACCGGCGTAGTAGCGGAATTTGTGGTTGATGAAAATCATCCTAACCGGGCAGATCCTGATTCGAAACAGATCATTCTTAACATTGATCAACCTCAAGCGAACCATAATGGCGGACATATCGACTTTGGCCCTGATGGTTATCTGTACATTCCCCTCGGTGATGGAGGAGGGGCCAACGATGTTGGAAGGGGGCATCCTGATATAGGAAACGGTCAGGATACATCCACAATGTTAGGCAGCATCCTCAGGATTGATATAAATGAAGGCGACCCTTACGCCATTCCTGAAGATAACCCCTTTATTGACGATGACGATGCCTTAGATGAGATATTCGCATACGGATTTCGCAACCCCTATCATATTTCCTTTGACACCGAAGGGGACCATGCTCTATTTGCCGCAGATGTCGGACAGGACTTATGGGAAGAAGTAAACATGGTAACAAAAGGCAGCAACTACGGATGGAACTTAAGGGAAGGAAAACATTGTTTTGACCCCGATAACCCCACAGAACCTCCAGATGAGTGCCCGGAAGTCGGAGCCGGGGGCAAGAAGCTTATCGATCCTGTTTTTGCCTATAGGAATGCCCGGCAGGACGGCATCGGCATAGCCATTGTAGGAGGCTATGTTTACCGCGGTGAGCAAATCCATGACCTGAGAGGGGACTATGTTTTTGCAGATTGGAGCCGGGGCTTTGGCGCAGGGGACGGAAGCCTTTTTGCCGCCTATGAAGCAAATGATGAATGGGATTTCAATGAGTTTACCATCGCAAACGGAGCGGGGGACGGCCGCTTGGGGCGTTACATAGTAGCCATCGGACAAGATGGCGGCGGGGAGTTATACCTGCTGACGACAGGAAATCCCGGCCCGACAGCAAATACAGGCGAGATTTATAAAATTGTTCCCGTGGAATAACTACAGATACGTTAAAATGGACCGGAAGCAGGCAAAATCAGCTGCAGCGATTGAATCTCTGGCTTATTTTTACCCATCCCGGCAGAATAAAAGAACAAAACCAGCACCGATGTTGTAGAACATCTTACGGCTAGTGAAGGCATCTTTGATTCGGCCGCCCAAAAGCAGAAAAAGAGATTGAGCCATCAATTCGATCCACCCGGATTCACGCAGGATGCCCTACATGGAAAGCAGCTAATCTTGTAGACATAGGATATCTGCCTGTCTCAGGCCGCCGCCGAAATCAACCGGGAGCTCTTCAAAGCTAAAAAGATCTTAAAGCAGGCATATCCATTTCTTGCATAAAGCAATGAGTGCAGGGAAAGCTTTTAAGGCCCTGCAAACCTTCCACTTAAGGAGAAGATGGTATGCTAAGAAAATGACAGCAGAGAAATGGACTAGGGGCCTGGAAAACTTGTTACACTCCAAAAGCTTCTTATCTTTTCCAGGTGAAGCCGGGGAGAGATTCTAAAAGAAAGAGGGCTGCCAACAACCACAAGCCTATGACAAAAGTTGATGAGGGGGCTTTCAAATGAATTGGGTTGATGTATTTATCGCTGTCGTTTTTATCTTTTTCGTTAAAGCAGGTTTTCGACGCGGCTTTTTGACGGGACTGATTGAGCTGCTAGGGATCGTGGTATCAATAGGTATCCCCCTGCTTTTTTACATCCCGGGCAGCAGGATTTTGGAAGGGTGGGGTATATCCCGGGTGTATTCTGAGGCACTGGCTTTTCTTATTATTTTCTTCATTGCATTGTCCCTATTTTCCACCCTCTCCCGCAAGATCTATAAATGGATGCCGCATAAACTCCACGCTTTGCGGGTAAATAGGTTTTTTGGACTGTTTACGGGCGCGCTGCGAGGCTTTCTAGCCGTCACCATTCTCATTGCGCTTATGGTTGCTTTGCCTCTGCCGTTTATTACTTCTGATCAGGTGGAGGACTCCTACATCGGAGCGCCTCTGCTTCATAATGCGGTAGTTGTAACTTCAATGACTTCTCGCATTTTCGGTGAGGCGTATCAGCACGCCATAGGATTTCTCACCATTGAGACTGAACAAGGGGAACTGCTTGATCTTGGATTTACAGTAGCCGACCCTGAAATAAGTCAAAAGGCGGAAGAAGAAATGCTTCTGCTTGTTAATGAGGAGCGCCGCCTTGAGGGACTTAACGAACTTGTCGTAGATGAAACCCTCGTTGAGGTTGCCCGCCTGCATTCTGTTGATATGCTCCAAAGAGGGTATATGGGTCACCTTGATCCGGAGGGCACTTCCCCCTTTGACAGGATGCGGGCCGGTGGTGTGGCATTTAACACCGCAGGCGAGAACCTTGCACTGGCTCAAACGGTGTCCATAGCTCACAAGGGACTCATGGACAGCCCCGGTCACCGGGCAAACATTCTCAACCCGAACTATAATCAAATAGGTATCGGGGCTGCTTACGACAGCCGGTACGGGACCATGTTCACACAGAAGTTTACCGATTAAATTCTGCGGGGAATTCTTAAAAAGCTACCCATTGCTTGTGGACAAAGCCGGCCTTCTATGCCTTTTTTTGCAGATATCTTCACCTTAACCCCTATGTCGACTCTTTACGACAAAGCAAATACTAAAACTGTTTGTCGAAACTTTGGTAAGCAGCCTACAGCAACATGCCTGCAAGCTATACGCCATTGCAAGTAAGTTTGATCTTTGCAAGTCTAATGGACAGTCTTGAAATGATCATCTGTGTGGATATCGGTTCAGCCCAGCAGCAGACCTAAAAAAAACGGGGAATTTTCTCTCAAGGGGCTGGCCTGGATGAGACCGGGAAAGAAAAGGAATCGCGGTCGCTACATGTACAACTTTGAAGTGGTTGATGATGGGCCAAAATCCGGTTTCGGGTCTTTCTTTGGGTATGGTTTTGGGCTCTGTTATAAACACAGCACGACCGAAAAAGTAACCACATTAAAAAGGCAAACAGAGACAGAGAGCTTATCAACAATCAAGCGTACAAGCGAAGCTGAAAGTGAAATTCAATAACACCGAGTGCAGACCGGCGAAACCGGAGGAATCGTTTATAGAACCTTCCGCTGCAATCCTGTAAAACGGCTGTCAGTTA
>SLNR01000074.1 GCA_007132905.1 Candidatus Sumerlaeota bacterium
ACAACACCACCGACAGTCACACCTTTGCAGGGTGCACTGTCTAGTTTTTTGTGTTTTTGGTCTATAAAGGAAAAATGGCTATTAGGTGTTGTTGCCTAAAGCCATTTTTGTCTACAGTCTGTGAGCTCCCTTTAGGGAGCTCTTTTTTATGATTATATAAGAAGATAGCTCTTTGCAATCAAAATTCACAGATTGTTGGATGTATCTAAAAATTTGGATCTGATAATGAAGCATAAATAAACTTAAATGAGCGAAATACTAACGATTTGATTAGAGAAAGAAGAAGAAAATGAAACATAAAATTGACAACTGTGTTTGCAGTGCATATAATTTAGTAGACTGGTGTCGTCTATGAGGGGGAGAATAATGAGCGAACTTTTAAAAACAATAAAAGCTTTATCGGATGAGACTCGACTAACGCTTTTTAAGCTGCTTCTTACTTCTGATTGCTGTGTGGGGGCCCTGTCGAAGCATCTTGGCGTTACCGAAGCAAATGTTTCTCAGCACCTCCAAGTTCTTAGAAAGGCCGGACTTGTTAAAGGAGAAAAAAGAGGATATTGGACTCATTATACAGTTGTAGTGGACAGATTGAATTGGCTTGCAGAAGAAATTAAAGGGTTAGCAGAACTTGAAGACGTTAGCAAACTGAACTGTCCTAAGGCAGCAGTCGAAGATGAAAACTTTGAAATGGCGGCTGGTTGCGAAAAATGCCGCGATGGCGTTCCCCTCAAGAAGAATATGGCTGAAAAGCAGGTGAAGACGTGAGAAACAAAAAAACAGGCATTTTTTTTGGGGCAATTATGATTTTTCTAGTGTTGCTGACCCTCGGTTGTAGTAACGGAGACAGTGCAAATGATTGTGATGTTGACGAGAAAAAGAGGGATCCTCAAGAAGATACAGGCGAAGAAACAAATGCAGAGGAAAAAATCATTGATATAGAATATACGGATGATGGCTATATCGGGGAGCTATCATTTGAAGAAACGACTTGGTTTGATGAAGACGGCCGCCAGATGGTGGCAAACACGAATAGTATTTTAGTGCTGGTTAATAAAAATAGGAACCTTCCCTCTGATTACAAACCGGATGATTTAGTAGCGCCGGATGTTTTATTTTCATTTTCGGAGGATGTTCCTAAACGATACATAAGAGAACCGGCAGCGCTGGCGTTGGAAAAATTATTTAAAGCGGCTGAGAAGGAAGGACATGTTTTGTATGGTTACTCCGGATATAGATCATATGAAACACAAAGGGCTATTTTTGAGAGAAGAGCACAAGAACGAGGGATAGAAGAAGCGAACAAGACAACCGCTTTCCCCGGTCAGAGCGAACATCAGACAGGCCTTGCGATGGATATAACGAGTGAAAGCGTGAGCTTTCGATTGGCGACAGCGTTCGGCCAAACAGAGGAAGGAAAATGGATTAAGGAAAATGCCCATCTTTATGGGTTTATTGTTCGCTACCCAGAAGGATCAGAACATATCACTGGATACAGTTATGAACCTTGGCATTTACGATACATAGGAAGGCAGGCAGCCGAACTGCTGCATAAACACAATCTTACTCTAGAAGAGTTTTTCCATGAAGTATACGATTACCCTCTGAAAGTATCCAATCTATCTTAACTCAAACTTAATGAAAAGCTAAGAGGCTAATTACGGATGAAAAAGAGCGAAAACCAATTGCCAATCCGGGCAAACCATCTCTAGCGAGGTTGCCCGATATCATCTTGCGGGATTCTATCGGTTGGAATTAGATCGGAAGCAGGTGAGTGATCGAGGCCATCTTCTTTTTGCCTTTTATCAAGGTTAGGTAAGAATTCTTGTTCATTTTCGCTGTGATCATTGAAAACATTAGCCTGCCGGCTATGCATTTCTTGCATGATTTCCTGGATTGACTGCTGCACCCAGAATTTTGCATCAAAGAGATTAGTTTCTTCATTAGGCGTTTTTAGGTTTTCCACTAAATACATCTTCCCGGCGGTTGTTTGGTAATGTTCGGCAATTTGCACATACTCCAGTGGCGTTGTGAAGTTGTGCAAGGTAATATCCAATCCCTTTTTACCTGCTAGCTCTGCCGTGGAGTTTTGCAGCCTAGTGGATAGTTGTTCGGCATACTCCTTGTTTTTTGAAGCTACGGCGATTACAAATTGGCTATCTTGGTCTTTGAGGATAATATTTTTTCCGACTAGCTGATCGACTAGATTTTGAACAGCTTGATCTATTTTCATTCCCCTCATACGGACAGATGGAGCAAGTTTTTCTGAAACGGGATCGAATGTTTTTACGCGGATGACCCTCTCGTACCGATTGAGGGTAAGCTCTAGTGATGGATTGATGTCAATACTTACATAAGCGGTGGGCGAAAAATAAGAAAAAGCAGATAAAGAAATAATGAAAACTAGGGAGAAGGAGGCAGCCAAAGCAGCAAGCCTTTTAAAATGCTGGGCAGTGAGTTGTTTTTTGTTTATTCTTACTTCCATGCCGATTTTATAATGATGATTGTCTACTCGGGTAAATGTTCCGTCTTCGTTGAGGACGACAGCATGATTTCCTCTTATCTCGGTGACAACAGATCTCATTTTATTGCCTCCTTTCTGACAGGTTTTAGATAATCTGCTAAGTGAGGGTAATCTCCATTCAATATTTCAACTACTGCTATTATATATTTACGATGGCGCTCCATGGTTTTTCGGGGTATTCCGGTTTCTTTCTGCATTTTTTCGAGAGGCAGAACTTTTTTTTGTCTCATCCTATTGATCTCATCACCATTATGAAGGAACCAACCCGCTGCTTTAGCGCAGGCTGTTTTGGTCTTTTCGGCTTTTGGCGAATTCTTTGCTAAATCGAAAAAAGAAATAGAATAGTTGTTTAATATGTCTTTGATTGCTTCGATTTCCCATTTGAGCGTATCATCTTCCCAGCTTGTTGGGGCCTGTAGATTTGCAGGGGGATTATATTCTAATTGTTCTTGCTGAATATTTCCGGCAAGGCTTAAAGGGTCTACCGGAATTGTTTTTTCCTGCGATTCTTTTCTATTGAAGTCAAGCAGGCGTCGTTGAATAACGACGAAAGCAAAAGGTAAAAAATGTCCTTTGTCAGGCTTATACTTTTGCGAAGCTTCTGAAAAAGCTTCGATTGCTACGGAGAACTCATCTTGATGTTCATCAGAGTAACGATGGGTTGTTCTGTATATGCAATAAAGTATAAACCGCTTATGATCTTTGATAAGGGTTTCCATTGCTTCTGGTCTTTCTTTTGCCTCTACAGCTAAACGATCAATGCTATTCACTTTGGATACCCCCTATTTCATATACAGTATTCGCGATTTTCATCTATTAAAACGGGGTAGTTTGATTATTGCCAGCAACTAAAAAAACGCTACAATATTGAATGTATCACAAAAGAAACATTCTGATAAGATTTTGCGAAAAAACCATAACTAATTCAAAAATGTTTCCGAACATTTATACTAACTAGATCAAATGTGATATGTTTCGGTGTAAGATTATTAAGTAGGTACCTGGCGGGGCAGGATTAGGCAAATTCAATCAGAATTAACAAACATAGAGAAAATATGTTTAGGGTTTTTATTGAAAATGAATCGGAGGAGGGCAATAATATATGCTGCCAGCAGAAAGGATGCAAGCTCTTTTAGATTATCTAGATAAGCACGAAGTTGTAAGTGTTGATTACCTGTCTCGCTATTTGGGAGTGTCAAAAGCGACAGTAAGGCGTGATATCAAAGAACTAGAGGAAAGGAAAAAGCTTATTAGAACACGTGGCGGAGTTATGACGGTTGCAAGAGGAATGACCTATGAGCCCGCTTTTCATGAAAAGAGAAGTCGCAAGGTAGATGAAAAACGCCGGATAGCGCAGGCTGCACTTAAATATCTGGAACAAAATGAAACGGTGATTCTTGATTCCGGAACAACAGCACTTGAATTAGCTCGTCTTATGACAAACTATACCGGCGTTGTGATTACCAATGATCTTTATATCGCCTATGAGTTGGCTGATTATTCCGGGATTGAGTTGATCATGATTGGCGGTAGTATCAAAAAAGGAATACATGTGGCAACCGGTTGTTATGCCGAAATGATGCTTTCAGGAATGCGAGCTGATAAAGTCTTCCTTGGGGCCGATGCATTTGATCCCAAAAACGGTTTCATGAATGCAAATCTAGAAGAGGTAAAAATAAAACAGCTAATGATGCAAGCGGCCAGAGAAATAAATCTTCTTTGCGATCATACAAAATTTACCAGGCAAAGCTTGGCCAAAGTCAGTGAGGCTTCGGAAATTGATCGGATTATAACCGATGATGAAATTGAAAGCGAGACAGAAATAGAGTTAAGGGAATTGGACATCGAACTAGAAATTGTTTGAAATATTTGAGTATCAATGAGATCAGATAGAAATCTAAGTATATGAAACACAGAGGTTTTGAAATTTGAAGCACCGGCTTGACTTTCAAAAATGTCGACTACTATGAAGCCCTTCGTCATTAAAATGATCTTATTTATAACTTTTCAGAAATAGATGGCTATCCTTATAGTGTATATTAAAAAGACACAAGTGTAGGGTAAACGTTGTAACTTTTTCATGAAAAAACTAGCCTTATTTTCTCATGATTAAAGCAAGAGCTCATAATAAAGATGAGTGAAAGGCTAATTTGAAAATGCAAATTGTTAATGTTTCTGTTTGCTTAGGGTGTGGTAAAATAATGATAAGAAGTCTGCTGATTTTGTGCACTTACATGAAAAGAGACAAGTTTTTAGACGGCGCTTACTGCCGATAGGCAGCATCACGGCTGTGAAAGGAGCGCGATCGATGGAGGAGATTGTTGCTCGCCCGTTTATTATTCTCTCACTGGCACAACACTAAGGGTGCTGAACGCAATTATAAGAGGTTTGGACAGAGCCTAAATAGAACAATTAACTTAGCAAAGTTTGAGCTAGAAGAATGCAGAAAGATTCGGTTTAAAACTAAGAGCAAGGTAGTTTTCATTGGTGCACCGGTGAAGGGAGGACGATGTTCAAATACAGCATCCTCTAAACTGAAAAATATAGATGGAGATGGAGCTTACGCTGTGTTGGTCTCTGTATACGGGAACCGAGCCTATGAAGATGCATTGCTTGAAATGTTTGATATTGCAAAAGATAGTAGGTTTATCCTAATAACTGCCTCTGCCTTCATTGGCGAACACTCGTATTCTACTAAAAGCTTGAAAATTACTCAGGGGAACCGGATGAATACGATTTGAAGAAAGCTTTTATATTCGGTCATTCAATTGAGAAAAAGGCAGACAGGATAATAGCTGACAACGGAAATTTAGAGGAGATCAATGTTCCCGGGCACTATCCTTATAAGGAAGCAAGTGTTCGTCGACAAACATCACCCTTGACTGAAGAAGTTGTTTGTCTCGGCTGTGAAACCTGCATCAAAGTTTATCCGGTCGAGGCTCTCCACAAGAGCGTGGATACTATTGAAACAGACAAGCGGAAAAGCACAATGTGCTGTGCTTGCGTCAAATACTGCCCGGCAAATGCTAGAGAAGTGAAAGATAATGAAGTGCTGTCATTTGCTAAAAAAACTAAATGAAAATGCAGCAAAACGAAAAGAGCCAGAATGGCATTTGTAAAAGTTCTTAACTATCGCCGAATAACTTTGGCAAAAAAGGTGTGGGTTTAGGTTAAGTTTAATAATATTTTGACATGGAAATTTTAAAGCCCAATTTGCGCAATAGAGTATTGTTTTTTAATTGCTTGTTTGGAGTGTGTTTGCAATGAGTGAAAACAGGCGTTTGCAAATTGAGGAGATGGAAAAAGAAAAAATCGCCCGGAGGCGAAAGGCTTTGAAGACCTTGGAATGGCTTTCTTTTATTGGAGCCGGCTTACTTATTCCAATTATTTTTTTCCTGGTTTTCGGCGTCATGGGTTTGATAATCGGATTTTTGATGTTTATTTTGTACTTAGTATTTTTGTATGTGGGAACAGCCACACAAGAACAAAAGGCTTCAATTGATCGTAGATTTGAAAAAATGGCAGATAGGTTGCACAGGAGATTTGGTTTTCTTAAGAATTTTAAAAACAGGCTGCCAAGCAAAACCGGGGGTAGTTTTCTATCAAAAGTTCCTGGTTTTGAAAAAGGATCTTCATGGAAAAAAGTATTTGCTGTTCTGTTTTACGGAATCATGATTATGCTGGTTGTTATGGGAGTCCTGCAAGGAAATTATTTTTTGGTTTTGAGTGTGTTTTTTGCTTTGGTTCTGTTGTTTTTTAGTATTGAAGATGAGGCCTACTAAAGATAAGCTTATATTAATTCGAGATCGGAAAAATGGAAAATTGTTGATATAGCGGAAGGACAATAAGATCATAATGAACAAAAAAGGCAGAGAATAGGGAGGAATTATACATGGAAGAAAGCCGGTTATCAGTAAAGATAAGAACTGGACTTAAGCCGGGGGATTTGGGCTGGATTTTATACAATCATGGTGTTTTATATGCGGATGAAAAAGGATATGATATAAGTTTTGAAAAAGATATCGTCGTCTCAATGCAAGAATTTATGGATCATTACATTCACGGAAATGCAAATATCTGGCTGGCTGAAAAAGATGATAAGATAGTGGGCTCAATTGCTGCGGTTCCTAGTAATGATCGGGATGTCGATTTGAGGTGGATCTTAGTTCTACCGGAAGCAAGAGGCAGCGGAATAGGAACCCAATTGATGGAGAAGATGATTTCATACTGTCAGGGAAATAAATGGGAAAAAATTCATTGTCGAGATGTTGAAAAAGATTCTCCTGGGATTCCTTTATACCTAGAACAGGGGTTTGAGACTGTATCAGAAGAGAAACTTGATAAATGGGGCAGAGTTTGGGATAGCATTCATTATGTTTTGCATTTGCAGTAGGTCATACGAAAGGACTCGATAACATAGAGCTTAAATGGCTATTGAAGCGGGTAGAAAACTGATCGTTTTCTTCCTATTTGTATTTACATAAGGAGTCAGGGTAGTTGAAAATATGAAAATAGGAAATACAAATGAGAAATAGAGGCAAGACGGTGTAACCTAAGAAAGAACGCAAGTCAGAATTCAGGGCAATGGCATCGATTCCAAAATAAAAGGTATATTGACTGAATGGTTTTCCATATGAAGATTTTTTTGAAAGTCCATATTGATAACGGAGATATAATGGC
>SLNR01000049.1 GCA_007132905.1 Candidatus Sumerlaeota bacterium
AAGAACAAGATCGATGCCACTCCGCAGGAAATCATCGTCACCATTGGCGGCCAAGAAGCAATGATGCTCAGTATGCTGGCTGTGATTGATCCAGGAGACGAAGTGTTGATTCCAGATCCCAGTTTCTTCCCTTACGACCCGGTTACCAAATTTTCAGAAGGGGTGCCTGTTCGTGTCCCGACTTATGAAGAGAATGATTTTCGGTTGCTCCCGGAGGACATTGAAAAGAAGATTACCCCTAAGACCAGGGCGATATTGATCAATACTCCTTCCAACCCCACCGGAGCCGTGATGACCCGAAAAGATTTGGAGGGAATCGCCGAACTTGCTATAAAGCACGATTTGATTGTCTTTTCTGATGAGGTGTATGAAGAATTTATTTATGAAGGAGAACACATAAGTATTGGTTCTCTTGAGGGTATGAAAGAACGCAGCTTCACCATGAACAGTTTTTCCAAAACCTATGCCATGACCGGATGGAGAATCGGATACATTGCCGCGCCACAGAAAGCTGTGGAAGCGATGACGAGAATCCACGGTCTTTATTTGACCAATGTGTCTGCTTTCGTACAAAAAGGGGCACTGGCAGCTTTAACAGGACCTACCGAGCCGCTTGAAGAAATGGTTTCGTCCTACAAGCGCCGCCGCCGGATTATTGTCGACGGTTTAAACAGTATACCGGGCATTGAATGTGCCGAGCCCAAAGGTGCTTTTTATGCCTTTCCCAATGTAAAAGCCTTGGGTAAAGACACTTATGATCTGGCGGTGGATATGATCCAGAAAGCGGGCGTACTCACGATTCCCGGCAGCGCGTTCGGGGAATTGGGTGAAGGCTATTTGAGAATGTCGTATGCAACAGCTGAAAAGCAGATCGAAGAAGCAATCGAAAGGCTGTCTGACTACGTCAAGAAACTTTAAAACAATCACCGGGCGCAGTGTGATGCTGCGCCTCATTTTTTTGTCAGCTTATGTCGGACAAAGCTGAAACTTCGGTAAGATCGCTCGGTTTATCACCAGCAAAAAGATGATATAATGAGAAAAGATGAAAACAGGGAGGGATTGCTTTTATGATCAAAGAGGGAGGAAAGACTTGGGTTGAGATTGATCTTGATGTGGTGGCTCATAATGTAAAAACGATTTGCGAGGCCGCTCAAGGAGAAGCCAGGGTAATGGCGGTTGTCAAAGCCGACGGCTACGGACACGGCATGGAAGAAGTTGCTAAAACAGCTCTTGATAGCGGTGCGGACTGGTTGGGAGTGACAACCTTAGAGGAAGGCATGGAACTTAGAAAGATGGGTTTTTCATCTCCGATTCTTTTGTTGGGAATCACAGCTGTCTGCGAGGCAGAGCTGCTGGTCAAACATGATTTGACCCAGACCGTCTGTACGTATGATTTGGCCGAGGCACTTTCTCAAGAAGCCGAGAAAGCAGGAAAAGAAATCAAAGTTCACATGAAACTCGATACGGGGTTGAGCCGTTTTGGCGTCATGCCTAAAGAGGCTGTTTCTTTCGCTTCATTTTTGGAAGACCTGCCGAATCTGAAACTCGAAGGAATTTATTCCCACTTTGCTTCACCTTACGAAGAAGATGCCTATAATGAACGCCAGTTTAAAGTTTTCAACGAAGCTGTAAAAGAAATTGAGAATAAGAATATAGAGATTCCCATAAAACATATTTCCAACAGCGCTGCCATGATCGAGTATCCTTACATGCATTTGGATATGGTGCGCTGCGGCTTCATTCTCTGCAATAACAGCCCGGCCCGCCATCCTGGCCGGGATCTTCCTCTTAAGGATGCTCTGTCTTGGAAAACGAGAGTTGTCTATACCAAGGATATTCCCAAAGGGGTTAGCATTGGGTATGCTCAGTCCTATTTTGCGCCCAGAGATATGAAGATTGCTATTGTGCAGATGGGATATGCCGATGGTTTTTCCACGGCGCTAAGCAACAAAGGAGAAGCATTAATTCACGGAAAAAAAGTCCCGGTGGTCGGCAAAGTGGCCATGAGTCATGTGGTCTTCGATGTCACCGATATCGAAGACAAAGTAGAGGTGGATGATGAAGTCGTGCTCATTGGAAAACAAGGCGGGGCGTACTTATCCGTCGTGGACATGTCTTCAAAAGTTGGGGCAGGAGACGCCGAGACACTTTGCAGGATCAGCAAAAAACTACCTCGCATCTATTATAAAGAAGGGGAAATCTATAAAACTAAAAAAGGCGAATAATGATCGCCTGTAAAAAAAACATCATCAGGAGGGCAAAATGAAGAAGCTCATATCGAAAGCCAATCGTCTATCTCATCTATCCAGCAAAGCTGATACTTTTGAAAATAGCCTTTCAACTTTTAGTAGAATAACAAAGAAATCGATTCATTATGAGTTTCGAAGGTCTTTTTGCTTTTTTTATCACCTGTCTTCCGGGCAGCCAGGGGTGGTGTCGGGTCAGAGGGGGGTGCGCTAATGTGTTTGCGAAGCGAATATGCTTGTTCTTACTAATCGTACTCACCACAGGCTGGCCTATTAACCATCCTTCGGCTGAGTGGGCAGCTCCCCAAAAAACTTTTGCAAGCTCCGCTGCGCAGTCCTGGCAGTCTACTCAAACTTCTTTGGAACCTGTTATTGCCTCCCATTCACCTCACATTCGACAGTGGTGGCAGTTATGGAGCCAACGAGAAACAGGAAGAGGCCGGGCTTCTTTATTCCATCCTGTTTATGTATCCTTTCATACAGATCTTTTAGGCACCCACACCGGACGCTTGTTTGTGGAGTTTAAAGGCGAGAAGAAAAAAGAAGAAGGCAACGATTTTCAAGTCTTCTTGGTGGCCATCTTGGAAGGAGCTTGCTCCCCGTTGAGGATGAAAATTCCCTTGCGGGAGGAAGGCAGGTTCTTAGTAGGATCGATGACGGTCAATGGATTTGGAAAATATGTTGAAAGGGTCTATTTAGAGGTGAAACAGCGGCAGCATCAAGAAAAGCCCGGCGAAACGGGAGCCGGGTTTTCCTACACAGGTATTTTTGTTTTTGAAGAATCCATAGGCGGAGAAACAGTCCCTTGGACTTCGAAGAGAGAGGGGATTCTTCCTAAAAACGATGAGAAAGTGGGTTTTGATGTATTTGAAGTACCTACGCCTGATGAACAGCATACCCGAGTGGCGCCCAAGATCTACAATGTACGCAATCCCTGGCAGAAAACAACTTCCATGACGCCGGATGAAACGCGGCACAGTCACTGGGAGTGGCACTGGGGAGACGGAGAAGTAACCGTCGACATGGAGCCGTTTAACACCGTGGGAACCGTGGAAAGATGGTTTGATAAAGTGGGAGAGTATGTAGTAAAAGCAGTATCAATTTGCGAAAAAGGCAGTGTGATCAGAGAGATGGTCTGGCATTTTGTACTTGATGCCACCTCCATCCATCTCCCCCAGTCATTCAATTTTGAAACGATCGGCATTGTCAACCCAGACATTACAATTCACGGGCCCAAAGCGTGGGTTACGGGACGGCCTGCCAACTACCGGGTCGAAGTTGATTTCATAGAACCTCCCTTTGGAGATACGGTGATTACCTCCATAAAACCCAGCGAGCACTTTCAAATGGTATGGGATAAACCGGGGAGGCAGACTTTGACGGTGGCAGTGGCCGCCGTCACCACCTATACTTTTCCCAAAGGGCAAAAAGTATCCGTTAGAAATGTATACACCCGGTCTATGGAAGTAGAAGTAGCCACCCTAACCATCAGTCATTAAGCAGGTGAAAGAAGGCATTGTCAGTTCAGCGCCTCTTCCATAAATTCTCAGTTTGCTCAACTACCCTTTCTTCTGCGTAGAGAGGGTAGTTTACCGCCGGCGGTTTCTCTGGATAAAATTTTTCAACCCTCTGGGCTTGTGAACATTCGCATTTTCTCACGGCTTTTTTGGATGAATCAAAAGACAAATGGTGCTTTGGGTGATGTTCTTTCGGAAGGGGTTTTTTGTCTGCCAGAAGAAGCCAAAAAACGATTGATTCAATGGGCGATTTGTTTTAGCTCAACATATAACAAAGAGAATTCTTTGACCGCACTTGACTCCCAAATTACGGTGGCCGTTTCCAGGTTAGGGGAAACCTGGGTGCGAGGCATAACACTTTTAAGAGATAAGCTTCGGGGTTAGTCAGAATAAAGCTGCTAATTTATAGCGAAAGGCAGATTAGCTATGGATTTATGGGTCTTTATCTTCCCGGGATTTAGTCATTTATCCCGGGAAGATAAAGACAGAGAGCGCAGATTTCTTATCTGATGTAGACAAGGGAGGATTTCCGTTTATGGCCTTGAAACCCACATGGATGAAGCTACACATCGCTAGCACGTAATAGTTAGGAGTGGGAGAGTGGAATACAGAGAGATTGACGAAAATATTGAAAGAAGAAATTTCCCGCTTTTTATTGCGGACGGCACCTTATTTTTCGCGGCCCTGCTGTTTATTTCTTATTCAACGGTGCTGCCGGCTTTTGTTAATACTTTGACGAATTCAAGCGTTTTGATCGGGCTTGTGACAGCGGTTCGTTTCGGGGGTTGGTTCCTTCCGCAAATGGCTGCCGCTAATTATCTGGAAAGAAAGCCTTACAAACGGCCCATTATGCTGTTAACTAGTTTTTTATCAAGAATATCGGTGTTTTTGATTGCTTTTGTTACTTACCAATGGGGTGCAGAATACGGTGGTGTGACCTTGGCCTTGTTTTTCTTGTTCTATTTTCTGTTTAATTTTTGCGAAGGCATTACCACCATTGCCTGGGTTGATATTTCAGCCAAGACCATCCGGGCAACGCGCCGGGGAAGTCTCATGAGCACGATGCAGCTATTTGGGAGCATTCTCGGCCTGGGAGCGGGATTTTTGATCCGGCAAATTCTGGCCCACCCCGGGTTTTCTTTCCCCGTGAATTATAGTATGATATTTTTGCTGGCAAGCATCATCCTGGCGGTTGATTATGTCTTTATGGTTTTACTAAAAGAGCCGGCGGGCAAAGTCAAAAAAGAGCAAAGGTCTTTCTTTCAGTATCTAACCTCTATGCCGGCTTTCATGAAAAAGAATGTCGTGTTTATGAAAATGATTATGCTGAGGGTCTTGATGAGTTTTGGGTTCTTAGTTTTACCGTTTTATGTTGTCTACAGCCAGGAAATTATCACCACCGGGGCGGGGATTGTAGGGATCTATGTACTGCTGCAGACAAGTGGAATGATTTTTGCCAGTCTTCTATTCGGCAGACTGAGCGATCGCTACGGCAACCGGGTGGTACTGCTGATTACAGCCATTTGTACTTTTTTGATGCCTGTGTTGGCACTGCTGGTATATGTCTTATCATTAGGCGGCCAAAGCCCCTTATTAACGCTGCTGTATGCCCCCATTTTTGTGGGGATTGGTTTGTCCGAATGCGGCCAAATCATCGGATATATGAACTATTTGTTAGAAATTGTTTCAGAAGAAGAGCGGCCGACTTATTATGGTCTATCCAATACCATTTCGGCTTTGGGTGCTTTTTTCCCACTGCTAGGCGGTCTCTTGGCGGCTAGGTTTGGCTATGAATTTTTGTTCTTTGTGGCGGCTCTGTTTTTGCTTGCAGGCGTTGTTTGTGCCTTTAGACTGCCCGAACCGAGGCATTAAAGGAAGCCAAGAATAAGCTTTATCTCTGGAGCAAGTTATATGGGGAGTGTCATGTAGGTGAGAAAGAAAACCGGCGCAGCATGTTTTATCTTTGATCTTGACGGGACCATTGTTGATTCAAATAAAGCCATCAGTGTCTGCTATAATGCTGCTTTGACCGAGATGGGATACAAAAGACAGTCCGAAGAGCATATCAGGAAGATGATCGGGCTGCCTCTTACGGAGATGTTTGCTTCATCGGTGGAACACGGAAATATTGATGAAGCCGTCATAAGGTATCGTTTTCATTATCAAACGGTTTGTCTTGAAGAGACCACTTTACTACCAGGAGCCTTTTCTGTTTTAGAAGAACTGGATAACAAAGGAGCTTATATAGGCTTGGCAACCAACAAACCGAGCCGCTTTGCTAAAATGATCTTAGCATCTTTAGCTGTTATTCACTTCTTTGATATCATTGTAGGGCCAGAAGATGTGGCGCGGCCCAAACCACATCCGGACATGTTGCTGCACATTACAAACGAAGCAAACACGCACCGCAAAAGCACAGTGTTTGTAGGGGATTCCATTACTGATGTTATCACTGCCCGCAGGGCAGGTGTGCCGATGTACGCTGTGTCCAGCGGTTCACATACATATCATGAGCTTTTGGATGAAAGCCCTGACTGGACTTGTCGTTCATTGGACGGATTGCTGTTACTTCACGACCAATCAAGGGGGGGCCATGATGAAAAAAGTAATAATTGATGTGGATACCGGTGTAGATGACGCCTGGGCGATTATGTTTGCTCTTAATTCTCCCGAACTGCAAATAGTCGCCATTACGACGGTCGCCGGAAATGTCGAACTTGATCTCACAACGAAAAACACCTTAAGAATACTAGGCTTAATGAAAGCTGACAACATTCCGGTGGGCCGGGGAATCGATCGTCCCTTATTAAGACCGCTAAAGACAGGTAAAATTGCTCACGGTGACGATGGTCTTGGGAATGTTGGTGTGCCGGAAACCACAAGGAAAGAGAGCACACAGCATGGAGTCGACATGATCATCGATACGATCATGAAAAACCCCGGAGAAATCACTTTGATCCCTGTCGGGCCGCTAACCAATGTAGCCGTTGCTTTTTTGAAGGAGCCTAGCATTGCCGAAAAAGTAAAAGAAGAGATCATTATGGGAGGGGCGGTGGCGGTACCCGGAAACATCACTCCGGCCGCCGAATTTAACATCTCGACTGATCCTGAAGCAGCTAAAATCGTGTTCGGCTCCGGGATGCCGATCACTCTAGTGGGTCTTGATGTAACCCGAAAAACGCTTATGCGGTCAGCGCATATAGAAAAATTGGCTTCCTTGGGTACCCCGGCGGGGGATTTCGTATCCCGTTCTGCCAAGATCTATTTTGATTTTTCCAAGAGACGATTCG
>SLNR01000075.1 GCA_007132905.1 Candidatus Sumerlaeota bacterium
ATAGACTATTATTCGAAAGAGGGCTTGCTGAAGAATGTAGATGGTGATCAGAGCGTGGATGATGTGTTTGAAGAGATCCAAAACCTACTGGGGAGATGACACTTTGATCATACTAAAATCTGATCCAGAAATTGAAAAGATGCGCAGGGCAGGGGTTTTGGTCGCAAAGGCATTTGAAGCCATAAGAGAGATGATTCGACCTGGCATTACCACAGAAGACCTTGATCGCTTAGCTGAGCGAGTGATAACCGAATCGGGCGGTATACCGGCATTTAAAGGCTATAGAGGATTTCCGGCGAGTATTTGTGCCTCTGTCAATGAACAAGTTGTGCATGGAATTCCCGACCAGCGATTGTTGAAGTCAGGAGATATTTTAAGTGTTGATATTGGAACGATTGTTGAAGACTTCTATGGCGATGCGGCGGTCACATTTGCCATCGGTGAGATTAGTGATGAAGCGAAGAGGCTTCTTTCCGTCACAGAAGCATCCCTCCGGGCCGCCATTGAAAAAGCCTGTCTGGGGAATCGATTATCAGATATTTCCCATACGGTGCAGTCTTATGTCGAACAACAGGGTTTCTCCGTTGTCAGGGATTATGTAGGCCACGGTATAGGGAGAAGCATGCATGAAAGTCCCCAGATTCCAAACTTCGGCAAGCCTGGACGTGGACCTCGTCTTGAAGCAGGAATGGTTTTAGCCATTGAACCAATGGTAAATGCAGGGGATTATCAAGTGGAGACATTGGATGATAATTGGACAGTAGTTACAGCGGACCGAAGCTTATCAGCCCATTTTGAACACTCGATTGCCATTACCAAAGAGGGCCCTGAGATTTTGACATGTTTGTAGACTAACAGCACCTAAAAGAGCTGCTTTTGTTTGCGAAATGACATTGGTTCTTGTTTTGGAGAGGAGGTTGACGATTACCTATGGCCAAAGAAGACACGATTGAAGTTGAAGGGACAGTTGTAGAGCCGCTTCCCAATGCTATGTTCCGAGTGGAACTTGACAACGGGCATAAAATACTGGCTCATGTCTCAGGTAAGATCCGCATGAATTTTATAAGAATTCTCCCTGGCGATAAAGTTACTGTTGAATTATCACCTTATGATCTAACCAGGGGACGGATCATTTATCGCTTTAAATAGAAGGTGTGAAGAGGGGGAAACATCGTGAAAGTGAGAGCATCGGTAAAAGTTATCTGCGAAAAATGTAAAGTAATAAGAAGAAGAGGGTCAGTAATGGTTATCTGCGCAAATCCAAAGCATAAACAAAAACAGGGATAGGAAACAACAGACTCTATCATAGGAGGTGTCGATAAATGGCTCGTATTGCAGGGGTTGATCTGCCGAGAGAAAAAAGAGTAGCTGTATCTCTTACCTATATCTTTGGGATTGGAAAGTCCAATGCAAAAAAGATTTTAGAAGATGCAGGGATAAATCCGGATACTCGGATTAGGGATTTAACTGAGGACGAAGTGAACAGCCTACGTGATATCATTGACCGAGAATATCGGGTCGAAGGTGATCTTCAAAGAGAAATTTCACTGAATGTGAAGAGGTTAATCGAGATAGGGTCATATCGAGGGCTACGTCATCGCAGAGGTCTGCCGGTAAGAGGACAAAAGACAAAGACCAATGCAAGGACTCGTAAAGGCCCTAAGCGTACCGTAGGTATCCGCCGCCAGGCTAGATAAAGGAGGGATAAGCAATGGCTAAAAGAACTGCCCGTCCAAAAAGGAAAGAGCGAAAAAATGTAGATCGCGGGCTAGCACATATTCAATCTACATTCAACAATACGATTGTGACTATCACTGATACCATGGGAAATGTTATTTCATGGTCCACAGCGGGAAACGTCGGATTTAAAGGGTCAAGGAAGAGTACTCCCTTTGCCGCACAAATGGCTGCGGAGGAAGCGGCTAAAGCGGCAACTGACCAAGGAATGAAAGAGATAGAGGTTTTTGTAAAAGGGCCAGGAGCTGGTAGAGAAGCGGCCATAAGGGCCATGCAATCGGCGGGACTTGAAGTAAATGTGATTAAGGACGTTACACCCATACCTCACAATGGCTGTCGTCCACCCAAAAGAAGAAGAGTTTAATATAGGAGGTGCAAAGCAATTATGGCTAGATATACAGGACCTGTTTGTCGGATGTGTCGCAGAGAAGGAGGCAAACTCTATTTAAAGGGAGAGCGTTGCTATACTGACAAATGTGCTATGGAGAAAAGGGCCTTTAACCCAGGGCAGCATGGTCAGGCAAGGGCTCGCAAGCCCTCTGAATACAGCATTCGTCTTCGAGAAAAACAAAAACTGCGGAGATTTTATGGTATTTTGGAAAAACAATTTGCGGGATATTTTCATAAAGCAGCTCGTCAAAAAGGAGTCACAGGTGAAAATCTGCTGATGCTTCTAGAGAGCCGACTCGACAATATTGTTTATAGAATGGGTTTTGCCAGTTCAAGAGCCGAAGCACGGCAGTTGGTAAGACACAATCATTTCCAAGTAAATGGCAAAAAAGCGAGCATTCCGTCTTACCTAACGGAAGTGGGAGATGTGGTCAGCGTGAAAGAGAGAAGCAAAAGTTCTCCTAAGTTCAAAGAGATGGCTGAAATCGCCTCTCAAAAGGGAATGCCTGCTTGGATTGAAGTTGATTACGAAAAGATGGAAGGGAAAATTGAAAGACTGCCGCTTCGAGAAGAAATGGATATTCCTGTGGAAGAGCACTTGATCGTTGAGCTTTATTCTCGGTAAGTCGGTACATATTCGTATACCCTCAACAATCACAAGAAGAAGGCTAGAAGGAACTAAAGGGGGTTCTATGCATGATAGAGATCGAAAAACCCGCAATCGAATGCGTTGAAATGAATAACGAGGAAACATACGGAAAGTTTGTAGTAGAACCGCTTGAGAGAGGGTTTGGGATGACTTTGGGCAATTCAATGCGGCGAATTTTGCTCTCCTCGTTGCCTGGTGCTGCTGTGACCTCGGTAAAGATCGAAGGGGTTTTGCATGAATTTTCAGCCATTCCCGGCGTGGTAGAAGATACGACTGATATTATTCTTAATGTCAAAGCTCTTCGTTTTAAAATTCATACAGAAGAGCCAAAAACTCTCTACCTGAGGGCAAGCGGGGGTACTGAAGTTACTGGTCGTGATATTTCAGGTGACAGTGATGTAGATCTACTCAATCCCGACCAGCACATCGCCGCACTAGATGAAGATGGTGAGCTAGAAATGGAGTTGACAGTTGTACAGGGCCGCGGTTATGTTTCTTCAGAAAAGAATAAACAACAGGAAGAAAACATCGGCGAAATTCCCGTAGACTCGATTTTTACTCCTATACAAAGAGTGAACTATACAGTTGAAGATACGAGGGTAGGTCAGGTCACAGATTATGACAGGCTGACCCTTGAAGTTTGGACAGACGGCAGCATCAAGCCAGATGAGGCAATAAGTCTCGGGGCAAGGATTATGAGCGAACACTTGGCATTGTTTACGGAGCTTACTTCCGATATCGATCAGGTAGAGATTATGGTTGAAAAACCTGAGGATGAGAAAGAGAAAATATTAGAGATGCCAATTGAGGATCTTGATTTTTCTGTCCGTTCATATAATTGCCTGAAAAGAGCGAATATCAACAATGTAGCGGAACTAGCAGAAAAGACAGAAGAAGAAATGATGAAAGTGAGAAATTTGGGTAAGAAATCACTTGAAGAAGTCAAGCAAAAGCTTGCCCAGTTTGAGTTAAGTCTAAAAGAAGCAGAAGAGTAGAAGGGGAGGGAAAACGGTCATGGCAAAAAGAAAGCTTGGCCGCACCATGGGGCATCGGCGAGCAATGTTTCGCAATTTGGTTACTTCCTTGCTGTTGAGCGAGCGTGTCGAGACAACAGAGATGAAGGCCAAGGAAATAAGTGCAATTGCAGATAAGATGATCACTTTGGCAAAGAAAGGCGATCTGAGCGCACGAAAGCAAGTGTTAGAGTATGTGTTTGACGAAGACGCGGCAAGAAAACTTTTTGAAACGATAGCTCCGCGCTATACCGGGAAAGAAGGCGGCTACACAAGGGTGTATAAAACTGGTTTCCGACAAGGAGATGCCGCGCCTATGGCGATTATCGAATTGGTGTAGGAGTGCCGTCAGTTAGTTTTCTTTATGAAAACAATTTAAGGCTAAGGTGACATTATGGATACAATAATTCGCTTGGATTGTGTTTCACATCTGTATAATGTTGGGGAAGAAAACGAAATTGTAGCGCTGTCTGATATATCCATGGATATCACGAAGGGAGAATTCATTGCGATAATTGGACATAACGGTTCAGGAAAATCCACTCTGGTAAAGCATATGAATGCTCTTTTGTTGCCCACTTCGGGGACCGTATTAGTCAATGGTATGGACACAAAGGATTCTGCCAACCTATGGGAAATTCGAAGGCTGGCGGGCATGGTGTTCCAAAATCCCGACAATCAGCTCGTGGCCACCATGGTGGAGGAAGATGTTGCTTTTGGGCCAGAGAATTTAGGTATACCCGTTGATGAGATCAGAGAGCGGGTTGATGAGGCTCTTGATATGGTTAAAATGACAGAATTTAAAAAGCAAGAACCTCACACCTTGTCCGGGGGGCAAAAGCAGCGAGTAGCCATTGCGGGAGTGATTGCCATGAAACCGGAATGCATCATTTTAGATGAACCAACTGCGATGCTTGACCCCGTTGGCCGAAAAGAAGTGCTAAATACAATTAGAAGGTTGAACAGAGAAGAGAAAATCACAATCATCTTGCTTACCCATTTTATGGATGAAGCAGTATCGGCAGATAGAGTTATCGTGATGGATCAGGGAAAGATAAAGATGGATGACACGCCTAGAGCCGTATTTTCCAGGATACCTGAGCTAAGAGAACTTCATTTGGACATTCCACAAATTGCCGAGTTGGCATCACAACTAAGAATTTCAGGTTATCACGTCCCTGATTCTATTCTGACTGTCGAAGAAATGGCGGAAGTATTATGTCAATCATCTTAGAAAAAGTTTCTCATATTTATAGCGAGGGAACACCGATGGCGATATCAGCCATTGAGGATGTCAGTTTGTCAATAAAAGACGGCGAATGCCTTGGGATTATTGGACGTACAGGATCTGGAAAATCAACTTTGGTACAGCATTTCAATGGGCTTTTACTTGCCTCCAAGGGCAGAGTTTTGGTGGACGGAGAAGACATCAAGGATAAACATACTAACCGGAAGAGAATAAGACAAAAAGTAGGCTTAGTTTTCCAATATCCCGAATATCAGTTGTTTGAAGAGACAGTTGAAGCGGATATTGCGTTTGCACCTAAGAATATGGGTTTTAGCAAAGAAGCCATAGTCGAAAAAGTAAAAAGAGCCATGGAGCTTACCGGACTAGATTATGAATCATTTCGGCACAGGTCACCATTTCAGCTAAGCGGTGGGCAGATGAGAAGAGTTGCCATTGCAGGGATTTTAGCTATGGAGCCAAAGGTATTGGTTCTTGATGAACCCACAGCTGGCTTAGACCCACGCGGCAGAGCAGATATTTTGGCTCATATTAATAAAATGCGAGAAGATTTAGGTATAACGGTTGTTTTCGTTTCGCACAGCATGGATGAGATTGCGCAGATTGTGGAGAAAGTACTTGTGATGGACCAGGGTAGGATCGTTTTAAGCGGCCCGGTCAGAGACATTTTTGAACAGGCGCAAAAGCTTGAAGATTTCGGATTAGGAGTGCCGCAGATTACGTCTTTGATGCATCGGTTGCGGGAAAAAGGGCTTAAGGTGTCCAATCGGATTTTAACCGTAGAAGAGGCGAAAGATGAGATTTTGGCTTTGAAAAGGGGTCAAAAAGATGCTTGAAAACATTACGATCGGCCAATATTATCCTGGAGAATCGATTGTTCATAAACTTGATCCTCGGACAAAAATTTATGGAGTATTCGCCCTCGTAGTTGCTTTCTTCTTGGCAAGATATGGAATCGTGTATGTTTTTTTGACTGCGTTTCTCGGCGGGATGGTTCTTTCAGCCGGAATCCCTTTTCGATATTTAGTAAAAGGGCTTAGACCAATTTTGTTTATAGGGTCATTAACTTTCGTTCTTCACATGTTTATTACCGCCGGAACGGTGGTGGCCAGGATTGGACCTTTAACGATCACTTGGGAAGGGATCCAGCAGGGATCATTTTTGGTTTGGAGATTAGTGATGCTAGTGCTGACCACTTCAATGTTGACTTTGACGACTCCGGCAGTAGCACTTACCGATGGAATGGAGAATGTATTGAAGCCTTTCCAACGATTCGGGGTCCCAGCACATGAATTGGCTATGATGATGACAATAGCGCTGCGTTTTATCCCGACGTTGATAGAAGAGACGGGGAAAATCATGAAAGCGCAAATGGCACGAGGCGCAGATTTTGAGAGTGGGACGATTGTACAAAGAGCAAAAAATCTAATTCCTCTTCTAGTGCCTTTGTTTGTAGGTGCTTTCAGGCGGGCAGATGATCTTGCCGTTGCTATGGAGGCCCGTTGTTATAGAGGAGGGGAAAATAGAACAAGACTAAAAGAGCTTAAGTATTCTTCTTATGATTATTACAGCTATGTAGTGGTACTTCTGCTGCTTGCCGTTGTAATATCGATTCGGTTTTGGGGTATCCCGCAGTTGTAAAAGCAGGTCTATGTGGAGTGGATGTGATGGTGAATTTTAAGTGCTTAGTTGCTTATGATGGAACAGATTTTGCCGGATATCAGCGGCAGGATTCACACAGAACAGTACAGGGAGAGCTTGAAAAAGCGGTTGAAAAAGTATTTGGTGAGCATACGGTTGTCTATGCATCCGGACGGACTGACAGTGGGGTCCATGCCAGCGGCCAGGTAATAAACTTTCGAGCCAGGCAAAAGGTTCCGGTGGATCGAATCCCCATTGCCTTAAACAGCATATTACCAAAAGATGTGGCGGTAAAAAAGGCAGCCGAGGTGCCGGACTCTTTCCACGCAAGAAAAGATGCCATAAGAAAAACTTATCAATATAGGATTTACAACAATAAGATTCCTTCACCTTTTTGGCGTAGATACTCTTTATTCGTGCCTTCTGACCTTGACGCTGACAAGATGGCGCAGGCTGCAAAACTGTTTATGGGAAAGCATGACTTTCAAAGCTTCCAATCCAAAGGAAGCCATATTACGAAAACAATGCGACAGGTTACTCGTGCTAATGTAAAAAGAGTGGATGACATGGTTGTTTTTACAGTGTCGGCGAATGGATTTTTGTATAATATGGTAAGAATCATGGCAGGGACTCTTATCCAAGTTGGCAGGAACAAAAGAGCCCCTCAGGATATGGACCAAATTATTCAAGCTTGTGACCGGATGAAAGCGGGGCCAACGATTCCGCCGCACGGGCTTTCATTGGAAGAGGTGGAGTATCCATAGGTCATTTAGCTTGACAGTAAGCGCTGGCTGTAATAGAATATCTCTGTATAACAACAGCTGGCAGAAATGTCCACGGGTACTTGGTGGTTTACATAGAAAGCAGGATTTTGTGTGAGGAGGGGAAAGAATGAAAACATTTGTGCCGAAACCGGCCGAGATAGAAAGAAAATGGCTTGTTGTTGATGCAGCAGGTCAAACTTTGGGAAGATTGGCAAGCGAAATAGCTAGTATACTCCGCGGCAAGCACAAGCCAATCTATGCTCCGCATGTGGACACTGGCGATTATGTCATTGTAATCAATGCAGGCAAGATACAACTTACGGGCAACAAGTTAGCAGAAAAAATGTATTACCGGCATTCGGGTTATCCCGGCGGGATTAAATCGATTCCTTACGGCAGACTTTTGAAAGAAAAGCCTGAGAAAATGTTGGAAATTGCTGTTAAGGGAATGCTTCCCCACAACAAACTAGGCAGTGTTATGATAAAAAAACTCAAAGTGTATGCAGACGAGAAGCATCCTCATGAGGCCCAGCAGCCTCAAACATATAAGATTGTTGGCTAATTTAAAAGAGAAGGAGGGAGAACGATGGCCCTTGTAGATTATGCAGGAACCGGCCGCAGAAAAGAATCGGTGGCTCGGGTGCGTCTTGTACCCGGAACCGGTCGGATTACAGTTAATGGACGGCCAATGGAAGACTATTTCAAATTGAAGACCCTTCATATGACGGTACTCCAGCCCTTGGAGACATCTGGAGTACAGGAAAAATATGATGTTCTGGTAAATGTCCATGGGGGTGGAATTTCAGGACAAGCGGGTGCCGTTAGGCACGGAATTGCAAGAGCACTTCTAAAAGTGGATCCTGATTTTAGAGCGGATCTGAAAAAGGCCGGGTACTTGACCCGTGATCCGCGTATGAAGGAGCGAAAGAAATACGGCCTGAAGAAAGCAAGAAAGGCACCTCAATTTTCCAAACGATAAAATTAACGAAGGGAGGATAATCAATCATGAGATCCTCTCTTTTTTTTTGTTCGAGTGCAGAAGAACATCTGCTGGGCAGGTGTTAAGGCTTATTAAAAGGAATATATCTAGTAAGATAGTTACAGCGGGAGGTTCTTACATTGGAACTAGTGATTCGCGGCGGTAGGGTAATTGATCCGGAATCCGGTTTAGATAAAGAGGTAAATATTGGTATCGAAAATGGCAAAATCGCTAAAATTTGCGAGTCGGATATCGAAGGAAAAGAAACCATCAACGCAGACAATATGATTGTTTCTCCGGGTTTTATTGACATCCACATGCATGAAGATCCTGTTGCCAAGCTAAAAGAAGAAGCTGAAAATTCTAGCGCAATTTTTGAAAGTTTGGTGCGAATGGGTGTTACATCAGCTTTTGGCGGAAATTGTGGGTACAGCCGTTTTCCTTTAAAGCCTTTTTTCCAGGACCTCGAAAGCAAAGGAATTCCTCTGCATTACGGGAGTTTTTCAGGGTATAATACTTTAAGAGAGTTTGTGGGCGTAGTTGATCCCTACGCAAGCATTGATGAAGAACAAAAAATCAGTCTACATGACAATATTAGACAAGAACTGGAGACAGGAGCAGTTGGGTTGTCTATTGGTTTTGAATATTCACCGGGGATTTCAACAAGAGAAGCGATAGAAGCAGTAAAGGTAGCAGCTGAATACAAAGGGAAACTAATAAGTATCCATTTCCGGGCCGATGGGCATCAGGCGGAAGAATCAATCGAAGAGATGGTAGAGATTTCAAGAGAAACTGGAGCCGCCGTTCAAGTTTCTCATATTGGCAGCTGTGCCGGATTTCCCGGTGTAATGGATAAAGCACTTCAAATAATTGATGAAGCCAGAGCAGAAGATATAGACATTATGGGAGATTGTTATCCGTATCATAGTTTTTGCACTGCTATTGGGACAGCCGTTTTCGATGGAGGGTGTTTTCAAAGGTGGGGAATTAATTACTCTTCAATTTATATAGCAGAAGGAGAATATCGGGGGGAGTACTGCACTAAAGAGCTATTTGAAAAACTGAGAGAAGAATCTCCTGAGACAATGGTGATCGGCTTCAGCATGGATGAAGAAGAGATTCAAAAAGCAATTAAGCATCCGCTTATCATGATTAGCAGTGATGGGTCTTTTTCTCTAGATCAGGGTCATCCGAGAGGAGCAGGTGCTTTCCCAAGAGTACTGGGCCGGTTTGTGAGAGAGGAAAGAAAAATTAGTTTAATGGAAGCTTTGGCAAAAATGACCATTGTTCCGGCTAGACGCCTTGGTTTAAAAAACAAAGGAAGAATATCCAAGGGAAAAGATGCCGACTTGGTGCTTTTTGATCTAGAAACAATTATTGACGGGGCAGATTTTAATACTCCGACTAGAAAGCCAGAAGGCATAAAAACCGTCATTTTAAAAGGGGTTCCCGCAGTCCGCAATGAAAATATCGTAAATTATAAAGCTGGAAGGGTCATAAGACTGAAGGATCGATGATATTAACCCTAGATAGGAATGAATCATGAAAAAAGTGAAGAGAGTATTAATTTAAGTTTTGATTTGATATTCATGCAAGCCGGCTTCTAAAACAATCTCTCATCAAGTGTGTTCCACCTGCTCCGGTCTAAGGTGGAGAAAAGAAAAGACTTGCATGACTATTTAGATGGACTTTTGTCACAGTGAAGATATTGATGAATAATTCGCAAAGTAGATTTTTGATCTATGCATCACCATTTCAATTAAGTGCTAGGTCTATAAGATCATTATTCAGGTACTTGTGAATCGAGTCCCTGAAGTGAGAGATTTGATTCACATAGAAAGCTGTTTTATTACCAGTCATTGCGAAGGGACTTTTCATTAGTGTCCTTGGTTTTACAATCCTAGGTCCAAAAGGAGGCGATTAATCATGCAGGGTATTGTATGGGGCGGACTTGTTCCGCATCCGCCGTTGATTATTCCTGATATTGGAAGGAATGAGCGAAAAAAAGTAAGCAATACTGTAGACAGTATGGAAAATATTTCTAGAGAATTGGCGGAGGTTTCACCTGATTTTTGTGTTCTCATTTCACCGCATGGACCTGCTTTTCATGAGGGACTTCCCATTTGGAATCTGCCGTATCTAGAGGGAGATTTTGGTCAATTTGGTTATCCCCATGTCCGGCTAAAGATGGATATCGATCAGAAAGCCACCGATGAGATTATTCGTTTTGCCAATGAGGAAAATAAATCTTTTGTTGCTTTAGATGATGAAGCCATTAAACGATTTCGTATACAGAAGAACCTAGATCACGGAGCTCTTGTCCCGTTATACTTTTTAAAAGAGGAAGGATTAGAAATTCCTTTTGTGAATATTTCAATGGGATTGTTGTCTTATCAAGAGCTTTATGAAGCCGGCAAACTAATTGGAGAAGCCGTGAGAAAGAGTCAAAAGAGAGCTGCCGTTTTGGCCAGCGGAGACCTGTCCCACTGCCTGATCCAAGGAGCCCCAGCCGGATATCATTCTTCTGGAGCCGTTTTTGATGAAAAATTGAAAAATTTCCTGGAAGCAGGGGACTTCAAAAAAATTATGGATATGGATCCGTCGTTGATAGAAGAGGCGGCTGAGTGCGGTTATAGGCCGATTATGATCTTATTGGGTGCATTGAACGGTCTCCATATCAAACCCAAAGTACATTCCTATGAGGGTCCGTTTGGGGTGGGCTATTTAGTCGCTTCTTTTCAAGTGAAAAGCGACAAGGGAAATGATGTCGATCAAGCGGATGAGAATAAAAAGACTGCTGCTTTTGATAATAACAGTGAAAAGGATGAGGCAGGTTTTTCTTTCATACAATTAGCGAAAGAAAGTTTAGAGAAATTTGTTCGCCACGGGAGACCTCTTCATCCTCCAACGGGGCTTCCTGAAAAAATGAAAGAAAAAGCCGGCGTTTTTGTAACTTTAAAAAAAGAAGGACGTCTGAGGGGATGCATTGGCACGGTTTCTCCCGTGCAGGACAATGTTGCTGAGGAAATTATTGCCAATGCTATCAGCGCGGGAACGGAGGATCCTCGTTTCAACCCTGTTACCCCGTCTGAACTTCCTCATCTTAAATATTCTGTGGATGTTCTGAAGGCGTCAGAACCCATAGAAGACATTGATTCTCTTGATCCTCACCGCTATGGTATCATCGTCAGAAAAGGCATTCGCTCGGGTCTGCTGCTGCCAAATCTCGAAGGAATAGATACTCCAAAAGAGCAGGTTCGGATTGCCTGTCAAAAAGCAGGGATTGATTTTCAAGAAGAATCATTTGATCTAGAACGTTTTGAGGTGCTTCGATATGAGTAATAACTTTGATAAGAAGCCGGGAAAAGAAGCTCTTTACTACAATAAAAGCCAAGGACAAAAAACAACATGCGTATTATGCCCTCATACATGCCATGTTGAATCGGGAAAAGCTGGTTTATGTCGGGTCCGAAAGAATGAAAAAGGAACCTTGTATACCCTAAATTACGGAGAGGTCACTTCTGCTGCGCTTGACCCTATTGAGAAAAAACCTTTGTATCACTTTCATCCAGGTTCGACAACTTATTCTTTGGGAACATACGGTTGTAATTTTCACTGCCAATTCTGCCAGAATTGGCAGATATCTCAAGGGAATCCGCCTACTCGTTTCTTTACTCCGCAAAAAGCAGTTGACAGCACATTAAAATACAAAAAAACACACGACTGTATCGGAATTTCGTTCACTTATTCTGAACCGATTGTATGGTACGAATATGTTAGAGAAACAGCGCAATTGTCTCAAGAGCATGGTTTGAAAAATATCCTAGTGACCAATGGTTTCATTAATAATAAACCTCTTGAGGAATTGATGCCCTTCATTGATGCTGTGAATGTTGATTTGAAAGCTTTTACTCCTGATTTTTATCAAGAGGTCAGCGGTGGAATGCTCGAGCCAGTAAAAGAAACCATAGCGCAAGCAATAAAGCATTGCCATATGGAAATAACGGTTTTGTTGATTCCAACTCTTAATGACAGTAAAGAAGAGATAGAGAAAATGGTTGACTGGATTGCTTCTATTGACTCATCTATTCCCCTCCATTTTTCTCGATATCAACCCCAATATAAAATGCGTATCCATTCAACTCCGCCTGAAACACTAGAGATGGCAAGGGAGATAGCGAGAGAAAAACTCTCTTATGTCTATATAGGGAATGTTTCGGAGAGCAAATGGTGTAATACTTATTGTCCTAGTTGCGGCGAAAAGCTAATAGGACGTGATGGAGGATATGCTGATGTCGTCGGCCTTGAAGATGGGAACTGCCGATTTTGCGGTATGGACATACACATAGAGTTTTAAAAAGGTCTTTTTCATGGAGCAAAGAAAGGATTCAAAAATAAAGGATTGTATTCTAGAGGTGGGAAGTGGGGTGGCGTTGCGTGCCGGTTAGGTTTCAGGATTATATCGATATTTTGATCATTGCCTATGTTATTTATCGACTTTTTGTCTGGATCCGCGGCACGAGAGCTGTTCAGCTGATTAAGGGGATCATCATTCTAGTGGTTGCGATGATAGTAGCCGAATGGCTTCAGCTTTATACCATCCGCTGGATATTAAGAAATCTCCAGACAATGCTGCTAGTGGCTCTGCCGGTTGTTTTCCAACCAGAGTTGAGAAGAGCTTTGGAGCAAATTGGAAGAGGCAGGCTTTTTTCGCAATCTTTTTCGGCCATTCCAGAAGAAGACATGGGTAAAGTCATACAAGAGATTATCAAAGCAGTGCGAGTGCTGGCGAGAAATAAAATTGGTGCTTTGATTGTTATCGAACGCGAGACGGGTTTAAACGATTATGTTGAAAGCGGTATTCGAATAAACGGTGTTATCACATCTGAGTTCCTCATTAATATCTTCATCCCAAATACACCTCTCCATGACGGTGCTGCTATTGTTCGAGGGGATCGTGTTTTGGCTGCGGGAACTTTTTTACCTTTAACGGAAAGTCAGGATTTATCTACTGAATTGGGAACGAGGCATAGGGCTGCTTTAGGGATTACTGAACATTCGGATGCGGTTGTTGTAGTCGTTTCTGAGGAGACGGGCATTCTTTCGCTGGCCCACGCTGGTAAACTTACTCGTTATTTGGATGAGACTACGCTTAAGGATATGCTTCATGAGCTTTGTTTACCTAAAGATTCAACCGGGAATACCCGATTTTGGCAGTGGGGGAAATAGTGATGGAAAAACTGCTTGAAAAAGATATGGTCATAAGGATTTTAGCTCTTGTGATTGCCTCGCTTCTTTGGCTGCAGGCGAGCAGCGAGCAAAGTCCTTTTATGGAAAAAACGCTGAATGACGTGCCCGTTCGGCTTCAAAATGTAGAGGAAGGCTATACTGTCGTTGGAGAGGTCGAGCCGGTTGCTGTGGATGTCACGATTTATGGATCACAAAACTTGATAGCCGGGATTGCCAGCCGAGATTTGAATGTCTATGTCGACTTATCAGACAAAGAAGACGGCACTCATACACTGCCTATCCGGGCGATGGAACCTACAGGAATTCAAGTAACAGAGATTGCTCCCCTTGAGGCTAATGTTACAGTTGAGGAAATTGTTCGCAAGGAATTCACGGTTTCAATTATTCAGCAGGGGCTTCCGTCCTTAGGTTATTCCATTGGGAATGTGACATTTGAACCAGAGGAAGTGTCTATTGAAGGGGCGAAAAGTATTATCGAATCTATTAAAAATGCAGCGGTGGTTGTTGATGTGAACAATGTGACTGACAGTTTCGAAAGAAATGTCCCTGTCAATGTTTTTGATGAATCAGGCAGTGTTGTACAGGATGTCAATGTCATCCCTCAAACGGTTACGGTATCTATAGAAGTTGTACAAGCACAGGTAGAGAAAGAGGTTTCTGTGAAGCCTTCGTTGGTGGGCGAGCCTGCTGAAGGGTATCGAATCATTGAAATTGATCTTGAGCCTAGAGTGGTTCTTATCACAGGGTCTGAAGAAATCATAGACGAGATAAGCTCTTTATCAACAACCCCTATTGAAATACAAGGAGCTGAATCGGACATTGAAAGGATCGTCGGTTTGCAGCTGCCGACCGGAGTAGCTGCTATAGATTCGGCTTCATTTCAAGTAAATATAAGAATTGGGCAAGAAGATATGGTGGACGAAGATGAGCTAGAAGAATAAGGCTGTCTGAAAGGTTGATTAGTGTGCCAGGGAAGTCGTCTGGGAAGAGGACAATGAAAGTTCGTATTAATGATTTGAAGATTCCTTATGATAGTGAGGAAAAGAACTTACCTTTTTTTGCGGCAAAAGCACTTGGGATAAAGGAAAAGGATATTGGGAAAATTGATATTATTAAAAAATCATTGGATGCGAGAAGGAAGAATAACATCCAGTTTATTTACACGGTTGACGCTGTTGTGGAGATAAAGAAAGATGTATTGAGACGGAAAAGCATAACGAAGCCTGAAGAAAAAGAGGTTAGTTTTTTAACAGAACGAGGCTCTGAAAAATTGCTCCATAGACCGGTTGTTATTGGAGCTGGCCCGGCTGGTCTTATGGCCGCCTATGTTCTGGCGGCAAATGGTTATAGACCTCTTCTTCTGGAGCGGGGAAAGAAGGTGGAAGAACGCATCGAAGATGCGGAGAATTTTTGGTCAAAGGGCGACCTTTCTTCTGAGTCCAACATTGGATTTGGAGAAGGCGGTGCCGGCACTTTTTCTGACGGCAAGCTCAGGACGAGAATAAAAAATCCTCGAGTTTCTAAGGTGTTACAAATTTTAATTGAATCCGGGGCACCTAAGGAAATTGCTTATCATGCCAGGCCTCACATAGGCACGGATCAACTCTGTGATGTGTTGATCAAGTTGAGGGATTGTCTGCTCTCTTTAGGAGGTGATATTCGATTTGAATCTAAGGTAACGAATTTGTCAGTGAAAGAAAACAAAATAGTTGGATTGATTATCAATGATCAGGAGGAGATGCCTGTTGATGTAGTAATCACAGCAACCGGCCACAGTGCAAGAGACACCTATGAAATGTTTTCAAATTTATCTTTGGCTATGGAAGCCAAGCCGTTTGCAATTGGCTTGCGGATAGAGCATCCCCAAAAGCTCGTTGATACTGTCCAATTTGGAGAAGCAGCCGGTCATCCTAATCTTCCTCCGGCAGAGTATCAGCTTGCTTATCAAAGCAGTAATAAGCGAGGGGTGTATACCTTTTGCATGTGTCCGGGCGGTTATGTCATTGGCGCTGCGACGGAGCAAGAGAAATTGACTATCAATGGGATGAGCGAACATGCCAGGGACGGAGAGAATGCCAACAGCGCTTTGGTGGTTTCGGTTGACCAAAGAGATATGAATTTTCAAGATCCACTTTGCGGGATCAGGTTTCAAAGACAATTAGAAGCCCAAGCCTTTCAACTCGGTGGAGGTAATTACAAGGCACCGGTTCAAAAAACAGCAGATTTTTTGGCAGGGAAAGAGTCAAGCTCTATTGGCGAGGGATCAATTAAACCGACTTATCGTCCCGGAGTAACCCCTGCTGATCTTGCTAGGTGTCTTCCGGATCAAGTAGCAAAAGCTCTAAAAGAGGGTCTTTGGCAATTCAACCGAAAGATGCCAATATTTCTAGACTCACCAAGTATTTTGACTGGTGTGGAGACGCGCACTTCGTCGCCGGTTAGGCTGCTTCGCGATAATCGAAGGGAATCGATATCGATCAAAGGCCTTTACCCGGCTGGAGAAGGGGCAGGTTATGCAGGGGGGATTGTCAGTTCAGGAGTTGACGGCATGGAAAGCGCGGAAGCTCTGATCAAGCGCTTTCAGAGACCAAAATATTAAGGTAATGAAAAGAGGGATATGATTGGGTAGATTATTTGGAACAGATGGCGTGCGGGGAACGGCAAACAAGGAATTAACACCAGAAATGGCTTTTCAATTAGGGAGAGCCGGAACAGCTTCATTAGTTAAGGATAAAACGAGACCGCAGATTGTGATTGGGAGAGATACCAGGATTTCTTGTGATATGTTAGAAGCGGGTTTGATAGCAGGTATTTGTTCGGTAGGGGGAGATGCTTTGCTGGCGGGAATTGTCCCCACGCCGGCAGTGGCCTATCTCACTAAAGATATGGAAGCAGATGCAGGCATTGTTATATCGGCTTCGCACAATCCCGTTGAAGACAACGGTATAAAATTTTTCCACAAAGATGGTTTTAAGCTTCCGGACGCCATGGAGGATGATATTGAAAAGACTGTTCGAAGTGATTTGGAAAAAATCAAGCGTCCGATTGGACCGAATGTGGGACGTGTTGTTCCTATCGGAGATGCTGCCGGAAAGTATATTCAGTACGTGTTGTCAAAGGCAGAATTAGACTTAGACGGGCTGAAAATTGTCGTAGATTGTGCCAACGGGGCTGCCTCTTTTATTGCACCGAAGGTTTATGAGCAGTTGGGCGCAGAAGTAATACCAATCAATAATAGTCCTGACGGCATTAATATCAACTTACAATGCGGGTCCACCTTTCCAGAAGTACTTAAACACAAAGTGCTCGAGATAGGAGCGGATATGGGATTGACTCATGATGGTGATGCCGACCGGGTGTTGGCTTGCGATCACATGGGTAATGTTATCGATGGCGATCAAATTATGGCTATATGCGGATTGGATCTTCTCAGAAAGAAAGAGCTGCCCAAAAAAACGATTGTAGCAACGGTCATGAGTAACCTAGGGCTTGATATCGCCTTCCGAAAAGAGGGCGGAAAAGTTGTGAGAACAAAAGTAGGGGATCGTTATGTTCTTGAGGAAATGAGAAAAGAAGGACTGCTTATGGGCGGTGAACAATCAGGACATATCATTTTTTTGAATCAAAATACCACCGGAGACGGAATTGTCACGGCCATTCAACTGCTGAAGGTTGTCAGTGAATCAAAAACAAAGCTGCGGGATTTGGCATCCCAAGTGGAAAAGCTTCCCCAGACTTTGGTCAACATAAAAGTTGAAAACAAGGAGGCTTTGGAGGAAAATCAAAAGATCAAAGAGGCAGTTAACGACATTACAGAAAGCCTTGGAGAGCAAGGGCGTATTCTTGTTCGACCCTCAGGTACTGAACCGAAGGTGAGAATCATGGTTGAATGTGGAGACGCAGATAAAATGGATAAAATTATTGATGAAATGTCGAGTCTAATTCGCTCGGAGTTGTGCTGACTTAGAGAAAACGGATTTGGTGTTTTCTCAAAATGGATAAAAAAGCGCCTGAACTTGTGCTTGGCACAAGTTGACGAGGAGGGGGATCTCGAATTATTCGGCGGGTGACCCCCGGTTTTTCGCAACCGATAAAAACTTCCACAAAACCGGCAAGTGATTGCCAGTACAAAAGAAGTTGAGCGGAATCTCATTAAGGGAGGAACATTCCATGTGCGGTATCGTTGGATATGTAGGAAAGCAATCTGCAGTTCCTATTGTTATGAAAGGACTGGCGAAATTAGAATATCGAGGATATGATTCAGCGGGGATGGCTGTTTGGCAAAAAGGAGACTTAAAGATTGAAAAGACGGCAGGAAGGCTAGATAGATTAGAGGATAAATTAAAGCAGAATCCGATTAATGGAACAGTAGGAATGGGGCAAACACGCTGGGCGACTCACGGAAGACCTTCAGATGCAAATGCTCATCCTCATTTGGATAGCGAAGAGAAAATCGCAGTGATTCATAACGGGATTATTGAAAATTACATGGAGCTAAAGGAAATGCTTCAAAAAGAGGGGCACGAGTTTCATTCTCAAACAGACACAGAAGTAATACCACATCTGTTGGAAAAGTACTATGAAGGAGATATCGAAAAAGCTCTTCGCAAAGTGCTTCACATCATTGAAGGGTCTTATGCTCTAGTGGTTATGCATGAAGATGAGCCCGAGAAGATAGTGGGGGCGCGAAAAGATAGTCCGCTCATAGCAGGGCTTGGGAAAGGGGAGAACTTTATAGCTTCGGATATCCCTGCCATTCTTGAGTATACCAGAGAGATCATTGTTCTAAATCATGGAGAAATGGTGACCATTACCGAAGATGATGTAACAGTGACGGATTTAGAAGGCAGAAGAATAGAAAAAGATGTTTATCCGGTGACCTGGAACGCAGAAGCAGCCGAGAAAAGCGGTTACCCCCATTTTATGCTCAAAGAAATACATGAGCAACCAAGGGCGATCAAAGACACATTGGCAGGAAGAATTGAAAAAGGGAAAACGGATATCGTCCTTGATGAGATTGAATTCTCCGCTGACTATTTAAAAAAATTGAAGAAAATTTATATTGTGGCCTGCGGCACGGCGTTTCACGCAGCAATGGTGGGGAAATATCTTATAGAGCACTTTACCAGGATCCCCGTTGAGGTGGACATCGCTTCTGAATTTCGATACAGGGATCCTATTGTTGATGACCCCGAAGATTATTTGATGATTGTTGTCAGCCAGTCCGGAGAAACGGCGGATACCTTAGGCAGCTTAAGAGAGATGAATCGAAAAGACGTCCGCATCATGGCGATTACCAATGTGATCGGAAGTTCGGTAGCCCGGGAAGCAGATGATGTTTTGCTGACCAGAGCTGGTCCCGAAATCGCAGTAGCTTCCACAAAAGCGTACACTACCCAGCTAGTTGCTTTCTATATGACGGCCATAAAAATGGGACAGATTATAGGGCGCCTCGACAATAATGAAACGAGGGATTTAATCGATGCACTGCTTGATCTGCCTTTACTAGCTCAAAAAGTAATTGACGCCAATGAAAACAAGATTGAAAAAATGGCAAAGAGGTATTCGTCAAAAGATGATATTTTCTTTATTGGAAGGCATTTAGATTATGCCTTGGCCTTAGAAGGGGCCCTTAAATTGAAAGAGATTTCATACATCCATGCAGAGGCATATGCCGCGGGAGAGTTAAAACATGGAACATTGGCTTTAATTGAAAAAGGCGTTCCTGTGTTTGCCATTGCCACCCAGCCTGATATCTATGCCAAAATGATCAGTAACGTTCAAGAGGTGAAAGCAAGAGAGGCTACCATTATTGGCTTGGGCACGGAAGGAGATCAGGAAATTGATAAGCATTCGGATGAAACGATACATATAGCCAAAACACAAAAGTATTTCACTACTGTTTTAGCCGTTATTCCATTACAACTATTTTCCTATTACGCGGCACTGGAGAGAGATTGCGATGTGGACAAACCCCGTAATTTAGCGAAAAGTGTGACAGTGGAATAAATTTAATGGCACTTATTTAAAATGGATGTTAAATGCAGATAAAGATTGAATGAAGAGGAAGGCACGTGGGGATAATGGGAAGAGAATGGCGGCGATCCTGTGCCGCTTCTTTTGGCAGGGAGCTTGCGGAGGAAGTTAAAAAAGGGCGGCGCATTACACTCACGGGGTAATTTTTTTTACAGGTAAAAATAAGCAGACAAAGCGAATGCAAGTTATATAAGTAACATAAAATTTACGATGTCGGTTTAATTCCCCCCCATACTATTATTTCATGGGTACCCTCTCGGCTTTTGGCAAACTTTTTTGATTTTTCTATTTATCCGGTGAATTCTATTATTCAGGAGAATGCGGGTCCGGCAGTTTTATTGGAATAGAAAGGAGCTGCTGCAATGCACCTCAAACACATAGGGATTATCCACAGTCCTTTTTTAAGCAAAGAAAGTGCCCCTAGACAAGGAAGGAAATCAAAAGAGGTTAGCACCATTGAAATATTCTCTGAATTTGCTGATGGTTTAAAACACATTGAAGAAGTTTCTCATTTGATTGTTTTGTATTGGGGGCATTTAGGAGATCGAAATGTATTGCAGGGGAAGACGCCGTTTAGTGAAAAACCCATTGGAGTTTTTTCTTCTCGTTCTCCCCAAAGACCTAATCCGATTGCGTTTTGTGTGGTTAAATTATTAAAACGATCCAAAAATACGCTTAAAGTCGAGGGAATTGATGCGGTTGACGGCTCTCCCTTATTGGATATAAAGGTCTATTCACCAGAAATTGACTGTGTTGCAAAAGCTGAAAACGATTGGATAGAAAACGATTTCTCTTAAGAGATCGTGTCAGGAAAACAAAATATTGTAAAGGGAAACCGCAAAAAAAGATATTGCCTTGCAGTTGCCGTCATACAAGGGGGTGTTAAAATGAGGATAACAGTCAATTCTGTTACCATAGGTTGCATCAAAGGAAACATTGTAGAGCAAAGAGATTTAGAGGCAGTTGTCAATGCAGCGAATGCTCAACTGATGGCAGGAGGGGGTGTTGCTGGAGCTATCCATAAAACTGCCGGCCCTGAATTGGCAGAAGAATGCAAGCCTTTGGCTCCTATCCGTCCGGGGGAAGCGGTCATAACAGGAGGGCATAAGCTGCCCAACGAGTATGTGATCCACTGCTTAGGGCCTGTATACGGAAGCGATGAGCCCGCTGAAGAATTACTGGCATCCTGCTATAAGAAGGCTTTGTCTTTAGCAGAGGACAGAAAAATACATTCTATCGGATTTCCGGCCCTATCCACCGGGGCTTTTGGTTACCCCATGGAACGAGCAGCCGAGGTGGCTTTTAGATCGATTAAAGAGTCGATCCCTGCAGTCAATCATGTGAAGATGATTCGTTTTGTCTTATTTGATCGAAAAAGCCAGCAGATTCATGAGAAAAAGATCAAAGAAATATTTTCTGATACAGAGTATATTGAAAGCACATAGTGCCTATTGAACTGGCTGTTGAGCTAATAAGCAATGTTTTATGTTTCCAAAAACCAGTAGATAATCTCTTAATGTAGGCAGCTGAAAAATAGAAAAAATAAGTCAAGTCAAGACGGCTGTACGGTAAAAAACTTCGTAAAGGGGCAGAAGTATGAGTATAGAAGAACTTTTTTGTTCAAGCAAACCAATCATTGCTATGCTGCATTTACAAGCGCTACCAGGAGATCCTGCTTATGCATCCGGGTCAGGTATGTCTCAGGTTGTGAAAGCTGCAGAAAAAGATCTTTTGGCTCTGCAGGAGGGCGGTGTAGATGCAGTATTGTTTTCCAATGAATTTAGTCTTCCTTATCAGACCAAAGTTGATGCTGTCATCGTAGGGGCTATGGCAAGGGTGATTGCTGAATTGAAAAGCGACATAGAAGTCCCTTTTGGCGTGCATGTGATCAGTGACGCAGAAGCAACCATAGAATTAGCGGCGGCGACTGAGGCGGATTTTGTTCGAGCTGTGTTTACCGGCGCTTATGCCGGGGAAACGGGTATTCGTTCTTTGGATATAGCGGCTATCTTGAGAAGAAAAAAGGCTTTAGAACTGAATGATCTCAAAATGTTCTACATGATCAATGCAGAATCGGACGGGGATGTAAGCGCCCGTGATTTAAGCGAAGTAGCCCAGGCGGTGGTCTTTAAATGCTCACCGGATGGATTGTGTGTATCGGGGCTGCATGCAGGTCAGAGTGTGGAAACTGATTTGATGTCGAACATAAAATCAGTTTCACGAGGGACTCCTGTTTTTTGTAATACCGGATGCAACAAAGATAATATTGCCGAAAAGCTTTCTACAGCAGATGGCGCTTTTGTTGGTACCGCCTTCAAAAAAAGGGGCGAGTTTAATGAACCGGTAGATGCAAACAGGGTAAAAAGCTTTATGAAAGAAGTAAAGCTTTTTTAGACTCATCGTAGCAAGGAGGGGTTGTATGGGAAAAGCACCTTATTTTTTGGGGATCGATGTCGGTACCTACGAGAGCAAAGGAACCATTATTGATAAGAACTGTCAGGTTATTGCCTCACATGCTGAAAAACACGATATGGAAAACCCCCGTCCCGGACATTTTGAACATGATGCCGATAAGGTATGGTGGGGAGATGTATGTAAAATTTCGAAAGCCTTGCTTGATAAAACCGGGATAGATCCTTACGATATCGGCGGCATCGGTACAAGCGCCCTGGGGGCCGATCTTGTGCCAATAGACGAGCAGGGGAATCCGCTGCGTAAAGCGATTCTATACGGTATCGATGCTAGGGCGCACAAAGAAATTGATTATCTCAATGAAATTTTTGATGAAGAAGATGTTTTGGATTTCAACGGAAGGCCTCTTTGTTCCAATGACATTCCGCCCAAAATCTTATGGCTTAAAAACAACGAGCCGGAAGTTTGGGAAAAGGCTGATAAGCTCTTGACAGGATCTTCTTTTCTCACGGCAAAGCTAACCGGAGAATATGTAATTGATCGTTTTTTGGCTTTTGGTGCATTTACGCCTTTATACGATCGGGACACCGGTGAGATAGACGAG
>SLNR01000062.1 GCA_007132905.1 Candidatus Sumerlaeota bacterium
TCCTTTTTACAATCCTTGAAAAAAAGAACAGGTAATTTACCTACATCACCCCAACACTTGCGTAAAAAAGAGAAAGGGTCAGTTCATTTTGCACCCTTTCTCTTTTTGTTTTCTATTTATCTTTTTTCTTTCTATTTTTCTTTCTCCTTGCGCCCACCCGATGCTCAGCTCATACAGTTTGGCCTCGGTGGGAACGCCTTGTTCGTCCCAGCCCATCATAGCGTAATAGGCTTTGGTCGCTCTTTCCATCTCTTCTCTTTGGGCACCCACCCCTTTTAACGGTCCGTCTTCAAAGGGCTCGAAGAATCGCTCGTGAAGAGCATCGTCAGCGGCGCCAAACCCTTCGCGCACATTGAACAGACGGGCGAGCGTAGCGCTTCTTTCCCCTGCTTTCATCAGCTCCATCACGGATGTATTCCACCCGGTCACGGCTCTCACCAGTTCTTTTTTCTGCTCAGGGTTCCAGGGAACGAAGGTGCAGAGCACAGCCGTATTGGCAAAGTGCACCCAATTGGAGACATACATCATCATGCGCACTTTCTCCAGGCTCATATCATCGGCCGGCAACGGCTCTACCACCCCGAAAGGCGCCAAAGCTTTAATCGAATTCTCATATACCGTATCGTGTATGTTGTGGACATGGTCCGCCCCGGTGGGGGAGACCGCATATCCCAAGCCTAAACCATGCTTTAAGCGGGGTTCATGCATGGGCACTTCTTGTCCCTTCACGTGAATCGCCAGTTTTTCGGCTCCGCCGCCGATTTGCTCGGCCGCCCGCTTGACACCTTCTGCGAGCAAATCGCCAAAGCCTTCTCTTTTAGCGATCATCTCAGTCATCCGGACCATGGCTTCTGCATCGCCAAAGCGAAGAGCCAGACCCCCGGTGTCTTTTTCGGAGATAATCCCTTTTTCAAAACACTCCATGGCAAAAGCGACTGTCACTCCGGCCGATATGGTGTCCATGGAATAGGCGTTGCAAATTTCATGGGCTTTGGCCACCGCCGAGATATCATCCACACCGCAGGTGGAACCAAAAGATCCCAGTGTTTCATATTCGGGACCACCGTAAATCGAATCCACTTCGAAAGGTTTCTCTGTTTTGACCACCCGCTTACAGTTGACAGGACAGGCAAAACAGTTCTCGCGCTTGATCAAAATTTTCTCGTTCATGGCCTCGCCGTTAATCTCGCCGGCTCCTTCAAAATGACCCTGGGTGAAGTTTTTGGTCGGCAGCCCACCGGAATGATGAAGTGGCATCAATACGCCGGGCGTACCGAATTCGGTCATGCTGCCGGACAGGTCTTTTACATTTTCACCAAACCATTTGGCCATATCCGCTACTTTTTTCTCATCCGCAAGGCCAATGCCTTTTTTCCCTCTTACCACAACCCCTTTTAGGTTTTTAGAGCCCATCACCGCTCCCATGCCGGTCCTGCCGGCAGCATGCCTGAGGTCATTTATAACGCAGGCGTAGCGGACCATTTTCTCTCCCGCCGGCCCGATCAGCGCCGTGCGGGCCTGTTTGTCGCCCATGCCTTCCTGCATGGCTTCTTGTGTTTCAGCGGTTGTCTTTCCCCACAGGTCGGATGCATCTTTGATTTCGACTTCATCGTCTTGAATGGACAAATATACCGGTGTGTCGGAACGGCCCTTTACCACAATGCCGTCCCAACCGGCTCGTTTGAGCTCGGCGCCAAAAAAGCCGCCTACATCCGCTTCCCCGTATCCGCCGGTTAAAGGAGACTTGGCTCCGACGCTGTTTCTTCCCGGTCCTGCTACCGGTGCACCGGTGAGTACCCCGGGAGCAAAAATCAGCCGGTTTTCAGGTCCCAAAGGATCCGTCTCGGGGGTCACTTCTTTGAGGAGATAATAGCCGATCACTCCCGAACCCCCGAAATAGGTCCGGTAAAAAGCTTCATCGTGATGTTCTTCGGTCACGGTTTTGTCGGTCAAATCCACTCTCAGTATTTTGCCGTTATACCCATTGCTCATGCACGATCGTCCTCCCTAAAATTAAGATATCTGTTCTTTTTCCCTCACTTTAAACAATTCGCCATGTATGATCAATTTCCTATAGAAAACTTTGTTTTCTTTTCGTGATATGTCTTCAACAGGCCCAACATCATAAGCCCGAGCAGGGCGCCGGCTGCATCCACTAACACATCGGTCCACTGCCCGCCCCTTCCCGGTATGTAAAACTGCAAAAGCTCATCCATGCTTCCGGTAATCACGCTCGCCCAAAAGGCGCCTTTTTGAGCCGCCGCCCATAAAAATCCCGTGTAGAAAAGCGCCAAGCACCAAAATACGGCTAACATACCGTACAAGAACCCATGGGCTCCTTTTCTTACTGCAGAATGGACTTGCTCCCGATCGACTCTTACTCCTGCAAACCTGCTTTCCATTCCCGCAAGCACAGGCTCTAGCCTCTCAACCACTGCCTGGCTTTGCTGTCGACTTATATCGGCCGGCTTCATTGAAAAAGAAAAGATCAACATCGTCTGCAAAACCACCAAAAGCCAAGCGATAAAAAGCTTCTTTGATTTACTCATATCGTATAACCGGGTTTTTTAAGCAGCCGAAACATCTGCTTTTTGTACGCCTCCACTCCCGGTTGATCAAAGGGATTGACCCCGAGCAAATAGCCCGACAGGGCGCAGGATTTCATGAAAAAAGCGCTGAGTGCTCCAAAATAATAGGGGGTGAGAGAAGGGATGCGGATGAAAATACTCGGCACGCCGCCTTCGCTGTGGGCTTGTCGGGTCCCGATGGCCGCTTTTTCGTTGACATCCTTCCACGTTTTCCCGGCCAAATAATAGAGTTCGTCGTCTTCTGTAAGATCTTCTTTGATTCTCGGCTCATCTTCTGCCTCTTCTAACCACAGGGCCGTTTCGATGAGATGCCTTTTTCCTTCCTGCAGGTACTGCCCCATGGAATGTAAGTCGGTGGTATACTGCAGGGGCACCGGGAAAAGCCCTTTTTCTTCTTTCCCTTCGCTTTCGCCAAAAAGCTGCTGGGCCCATTTCCCAAAGAAATACAACCGAGGATCATAATGAACCAAAGCCTCGATTTTCTTCCCCCGCCGGTACCACAGATGGCGAAAAGCCGCATAGCGCCAGGTTTGATTGACTGACAGACCCTCCTTTTCGTATTCACAAAAGGCGTCTTCCGCTCCCTTTTTGAACGCCTCTATGTCAATGCCCATCACCGCCATGGGAAATAATCCTACCGGCGTCAAGATAGAATAGCGTCCCCCCACATCGGTCGGGATGGAAAAAGAAGGATAGTTTTTCTCCCGGGCCATCTTTTTGAGCAGCCCTTTTTCGGGATCGGTGGTAACCACGATCCGCCGGGAGGCTTCTTCTTTTCCGTAGCGTTTGATTAGGTAATCCTCCAAGATATGGAAGGAAAGCGCCGGCTCCGTGGTGGTCCCGGACTTGGAGATGACATTGACCGCCACTTCCTGCTCGTCCAGTCTTTTTAACAACCGGGTAAGATACTGACCACCCAGATGATGGCCGGCCCAGTAGATCCTCGGGGTGTTTTGAGAAGGATCGGCTTGCTCGTTGTGAAACGGGGACAAAAACATATTCTCCGCTGCCTTCGCGCCCAAATAAGAGCCGCCGATCCCCACCACCACGAAGGCATCGCACCGACTGCGAATATCCTCGGCGGTTTCTTGTAGCCGCCGGGACTCTGCCTTTTCAGCTGTGGCCCCTTTTAGCCAACCCAGCCATTCCCTTTTCGTTGTGCTTTTGTCATGCAGCCTTCGATGGGCTGCTTGTAAGTCTTTCTGCAGCGTTTCTGCTTCTTCTCTTAGGCTTATTGCCCGGCTGTACCCGTCTTCCACGCAAATCTTGTCCATAAGGATTCCCTCGCTTTCTACAGCCAAAGACAGCAAAAAAGCCAACGTTTCGCCGCCCGCTTTTTTACCCGGCCTTTTCTCCTTGTTTTTCCTTTTTGCTGCTGTCTTGATTAGACTCGGCGGGGCGATACCCAACTTGAATGAACGCTTTCAAACTCTTCCAGCGCTCTGCCTGTCCCTAGTGCCACACAAGATACCGGATCATCAGCGGCCTGGGCCGAAACACCCGTCTCTTTGGTGATCAGCTCTTCTATGCCGTGCAACAGTGCTCCCCCGCCGGTAATGACAATGCCTTTTTCGGAGATGTCTCCTGAAAGCTCCGCCGGTGTTCTCTCCAGCACACTTCGGATCGTGCGCAAAATGCCGTCCAATGATTCTTCCATGGCCCGGCAGATCTCTGTCGAATCCACCGAAACCGTTTTCGGCATGCCGGCCAAAAGATCCCTGCCCCGAAACTCATAAGACTTTCGGCGCAGGCCGCAGACCGCCGTGCCGGCCTCAATTTTAGCCTCTTCGGCTGTTCTTTCCCCCACCAGCACATTATATTCCTGCTTGATATATCTTGCAATAGACTCATCCATTTTATTACCGCCGGTCCGAATGGAGTCGCTGAGCACAATGCCTCCCAAAGAAAGCACCGCCACATCGGTGGTCCCTCCGCCAATATCCACCACCATGTGCCCTTCGGGCTTGATAATATCCAGTCCCGCGCCCAACGCCGCCGCCATTGGCTCTTCGATGATGTCAGTCTGACGGGCCCCTACTTGGGCCGCGGCATCCACAATCGCCCTTTTCTCCACCGAAGTCACCCCGGAAGGAGCGCAGACAATAATTCTGGGCTTGATCAAAGCCCGCTTGCCGCTAATGCGCCTTATAAAATATTTCAGCATAGCCTCGGCCGCGTCGTAATCGGCGATCACCCCGTCTTTTAAAGGACGGATGGCGAGAATGTTGCCCGGAGTCCTGCCCACCATTTTTCTCGCTTCCTTCCCGATGGCAAGCACCTGTCGGCTTTCTTTTTCCACCGCCACGACCGACGGCTCGTTAAGCACCACTCCTTTGTTTTTGACAAAAACCAACACCGTGGCTGTCCCCAAATCAATTCCAATATCTACCGATGTCATTCCCAGCATGTGCGCTCCCCTTTCGTATCATTCCGCATCCTCGACAATAAACTTCTTAATTCGACAAAGAAAGCCTGTATCCTGTTTCCTACTCCTGCTTAATCTTCTCTTTCAGTATCAGCCTGTTCCTCCTGTTCTTCCTGCTCTTGTAAGCAGGCTAAGAACAGCTTTACCAAATGAGGATCGAATTGAGTTCCGGCATGCTTTTTTAGTTGTTCGACCGCCTCTTTAGGGGTCATCCTGCTTCGGTAAGGCCGATCGTGCAGCATGACATCATAGGCATCCACCACGCCAATGATGCGGGCGGTAATGGGAATTTTCTCCCCTTTGAGCCCCTGGGGATAGCCCCTTCCATCCCAATGTTCGTGGTGGTTTAAAATGCCTTCAGCGATGGGAGCTAGTTCATTGGAGGCGGATGCGATCCTGTAGCCTACCTCCGGATGCCGCCGAATCGCTTCCCACTCGGCAGGGTTTAAGGGTCCTTCTTTTTTTAAGACCGCATCGGGCACGGCGATTTTGCCGATATCGTGAAGGGAGGTAAGCAGCTTAAGTTCGTTTAGCTTGCTTTCAGACAGTCCCGCTGCTTTCCCTAAAAAGACCGCCATCTTCTGCATGCGCCGGGTGTGTTCTTCTGTTTCGTTGCTTTTTTCCCATAAAGTTTTTTCCAATGAAGCAATGATCGTGCTTCGATAGCTTTGGCTTTCCAAAAGCTTGTTGCGGTACATCCTGTCTTCTGCTTCCCGGATGATGCCGGCCAGAGACTCTGTTTCTAGTCTCTTTTCAGCCGTCCCGATGGCCATGCTGACATAAATCGGTTCCTCTTCTTGTTCCATCTGTAAAAAGCGGATTCTATCAGCCAGTGCCTCAGCTTCTTTCTCTTCTGTTTGAGGCAGCAAAATAATAAATTCATCGCCTCCCCAGCGGGCCACGATGTCTTCCTGGCGGCAGACCTTTTTTAACGTCTCCCCCACCTTCTTCAAGAACCGGTCGCCGGCGCTATGCCCAAAGGCGTCATTGATAATTTTGAGGCCGTTCACATCCCCCATCAAAATACTCAGCGGCAGCTGCCTCGGGGTATCAAGGCGACTTAGTTGTTCTTCGAAAAAAGCCCTGTTATAAAGACCGGTGACATTGTCGTGAAAACTGATATGACGGATTCTCGCATCCGCATCTCGCCTGTCAAAATAACTCCCCACTGCGCCGGCCACCGCTTGTAAAAGATCGATATCTTCATCCCGCCAGTGGCGGGGGTTTTCTTCGTCCACAAAACCCAGATAGCCGTGAAAACCCTTTTTACGAGTGGTAAAAGCTACATTAAGCACGGATTTGACCTCTATCTTGCGATACAAGGTTTTCTCCGGAGCAGCACTGTCGGGCAAATCTTCGCGATCCGCCAGATTGACTACCCCTTTTCCTTTTAACTGCTCGTAGTGCCATCTGTAGAGGTGGTGGTCGATCCTGTCCCCCGCCCCTGACTGATCGTTTACTCCGGGGGCGCACCACTGGGCAACTTTGACACCAAAGCGTCCTTCCTGATCCAATACATAGGCAAACGCCCGACTGCAGGTAACAGCTTCGCCCAGGATCCGGACGATCAAGTCAAAGTCGGCCTGTTCTTGGCGGACAAGATGGGTCGAGACTTCAGACACCGCTTTTTCGATTTTCAAGCGGCGCTGTATTTTGTCTTCCCATTCAAGCCGCTCTGATATGTCCCGGATAGTCTCTAGTACCGCCGGCTGCCCCTTGTATTCGATGAGGCGGCAGTGAGCCTCACCGGGGATGATGCGGCCGTCTTTGGCTTTAAGGCCCATTTGAAAGGTGGCTTCTTTGTTATCAACCAGATCTTTTTTAACCTGCCCGTAATGAGCACGGTAGTCAGGATCGTCCATCTCATAGAGGGGCATTGTCAAAATCTCTTCCCGGGTGTAGCCCATAGCCTCTCTCATCGCCCGGTTTACTTCCAAAACGGGCCCGGAAGGTCTGTCGGCGTAAAACCGGTAGACACAGGCCATGTCCTTTAAGTCTTCAAA
>SLNR01000057.1 GCA_007132905.1 Candidatus Sumerlaeota bacterium
ATTCACATTGAGAAAGAAAACGGGAAGAACAAGACTTAAGGGAAGTGAGAGAGAAAATGATGAAATGACTCGACTTTTGGCTCAAGTGGGTAAAAGAAGGAGACTGTGAGATCGATAATATTCAAGAGACGACTTATCAGATGTTTGGCGACTTGCAAATCACATGCTTCAGAGACGATTGGACTAAGATGGTGATTTGACCGAAAACCTGGATAGATGAACGACATGACAAGGCGGGACTTAGCTTTCCCTGCTTTTTTATGTAGGTGATTGCCTTTGATGAGAAAAGATTATCATTCAACTTATTTAATTTTTTTTGAGTCAGAAGATAGCGTTTTTTGTTCATAGCGATATTCTACCAAGTTAATTACGAGTTGACATTATCACAAAGTAAACACACGCCTAGGAGATGAGGGTATTGACAACCATGATTGGATTTGATATATTGATGAAAATGAAATGCAGGTTTGGCTATGAAGGAAAATAGTAAACGGTCGATGTTTGACTAGGGAGCAGCCGCCGAGAGACTGCAAGCGGTTGCCAAACAAACTGTTGAACCCATTCCTGAGCTGCTGGGCTGAATGTGAGACAGTAGTCAAATCTTAAGCCCTGCCGGTGACCTCCGTTATGGGACCAATGAAGAGGGCAGTATGTTTTTGTCGCTGCCAAGTAGGGTGGTACCGCGGAATAAACTTTCGTCCCTTAGGGACGAAAGTTTATTTATTCTTGCAGGTAACACCAGGAGGGATAATCATGTCCAACAAAATCGGTTTCATTGGTTCTGGAAGGATGGCAGAGGCTCTATTAAAAGGGATGATTAAAACGGGTGCAGCGAATCGAGAAGATATTCTTATCAGCGATCCCATCGGAGAAAGGACCGAATATTTAGGAGCCGAGTACGGTGTAACAACCGGAAATGGGAATCGAGATGTCGCAAGATTGGCTTCTACCCTATTTTTCACCATGAAGCCACAGAATATGGAAGAAGTGCTGCAGGAAATCAAAGATGATGTTGATGACGAAACTATGGTGGTGTCTATTGCTGCGGGGATCACAACAGCCTACATTGAAAGCTACCTCTCGGATAAAGTCAGGGTGATTCGCTTAATGCCCAATACTCCTTGTCTGGTGGGAGAAGGGATTACCGCTCTTTGCTTAGGTAAAAACGGGACAGAGTCGGAAGTTGAAGAAGTAAAGTTGTTAACGGGAGGAATGAGCAAAATATTATGGATTGAAGAATCTTTGATGGATGCAGTGACTGGTTTTAGCGGAAGCGGGCCGGCTTTTGTGTTTTTGCTGATCGAGGCGTTTGCGGACGGTGGCGTTATGAATGGTTTTTCTCGTGAGGCAGCTATGCTTTTGTCCGCACAAACTTTTCTTGGCGCGGCTAAAATGGTACTTGAATCAGATGAGCATCCCGGACGGCTTAGGGATATGGTTACTTCGCCGGGAGGCACAGCCATTACAGGTGTGCATGCCTTAGAAGAGGCAGGGGTTCGGGCAGCTTTGATGAATGCGGTCACAGAAGCTACGAAGCGATCCCGAGAATTGGGGATGGACGATCATAATCTTGCTGCCTTGATGAAAGAATCAGTCAAAGGGAAACATGAAATTGCTTAAAAAGGATTTTCGATGGTTATAAGGAATAGACTTAAAGTAGTGTTTGCAAAATTTGGAGGGTTGGATGTGAAACGATATCGGTTAATTGCAATAGACATTGACGGCACCTTGCTTGACAGCCGTCATAAGGTTTCAAAATATACAAAAGAGATAATACAACGGGCTGTAAATGAAGATATTACAGTTACTTTATCTACAGGTCGAATGTTTCGATCGGCTCAGATGGTGGCGGATGAGATAGAGCTTGATGTGCCTCTTATCACTTATAATGGAGCTTTGGTGAAGAATTCGGCATCGGGCGAAATTTATTCACATCAAACAATTGATCCTGATGTGGGCGATGCCATGATGTGTTTGTTAGAAAAAAGAGAGCTTCACTACCATGTCTATATCGATGAATGTCTCTATGTACCGAAACTTACGGAAAAAACGAAGATCTATGCCAAAAGATCAGGTGTTCCTACTCGTCCTTTAAGCGAGGTTTCTTTGAGGGATTGTTCCGGAGCAAGTAAATTTCTTGTTATGGGTGATCCAGATAAGCTTGATGAGACAGCTATTTTCCTCCAAGAAGAGCTAGGCGATCATATCAGAGCTGCCAAATCACACCCGATCTATTTGGAGATAGTCCATTCAAAAGCTTCTAAAGGGGGAGCGCTGGAAAGATTGGCCAAAGAGTTAACTATTCCCAGGGAAGCTGTGATGGCGCTAGGAGATCAACAAAATGATTTAGACATGATTCGCTTTGCCGGACTCGGCATTGCTATGAAAAATGCTGCCGAGGAATTGAAGTTTGAAGCTGATTACATAGCCGGCAGCAATGATGAGGATGGAGCGGCCAAAGCGATTGCTAGTTTGGCTTTGGAGCTAGACAAGAAAATATTTACTGATCATACACAACAGGAGGAGAGGTTATATGGAATGGAAAGAAGTTAAAGAGAAGGCCAAAGAAAGAATGAAAGACTACTGTCGGGTCTGCCCTGTTTGTGATGGGTATGCGTGCGCCGGTGAAGTTCCCGGAGTGGGAGGAACCGGCTCAGGCTCTGCTTTTGTGGAAAATGTGGAAGCATTGGCTTCTTTTAAATTAAATCTCTCGACCCTCCATGATGCCAAAGATCCCTGTACCGATTTTGCTTTTTTTGGTAAAGAACTGAAAGCACCCATTATTGCCGCCCCCATTACAGGTGCAAAGATTAATATGGGCGGCGCGCTTACTGAAGAGGAATATGTATCGGCGGTTATTCAAGGAAGTCAAGAGGCCGGCTTATTAGGATCGAGCGGCGATACAGGGGATCCGACAATCTATGATGCAGGCCTACAAGCTATCAAAGAAGCGCAGGGTCAAGGGATCCCGTTTATTAAACCTCGGGATCAAGAGGAGATCATTAAGAGGGTGAACATGGCCGAAGAAGCCGGAGCTTTGGCGGTGGGTGTCGATATAGACGGAGCGGGGTTGATTATTATGAAAATGTTAGGTCAGCCGGTAGGCCCTAAAACCCAGGCTGAGCTAAAAGAGATAACCGAATCAACCAACCTCCCTTTTATTGTGAAGGGAATTATGACTCCCAAGGAAGCCGAGATGGCTGCTGAAGCAGGAGCCAAAGCCATTGTTGTTTCAAACCACGGAGGCAGGGTGCTCGATTATACTCCGGGCGGTGCGGATGTACTTACGGAAATAGCGGAAGCAGTGAAAGGTGATGTCATGGTGATGGCCGATGGAGGGGTCCGGTCCGGTACAGATGCTTTGAAGTATCTTGCTTTGGGCGCGGACTGCGTTTTGGTAGGCAGGCCGGTAATGATTGCTGCGGTCGGCGGTTACCATGAAGGGGTAAAGGTGCTCTTAGAGAAGATGACAGGAGAGTTAAAGCAAGCTATGATTCTTACTGGCTGCAGCAACTTGTCTGACATATCGGCTAGAATTATCTATTAATGATGAAGTGACGATGATAGAAAAGTGAAGTGTATGCAAATCGATGACTAGAGAAACAGCGAATATAGGAAGCAGTATAATGTGAGCTTGACCTGAATATTGGACAGACATAGAAAGTCACAAAAGCTTTTATGAAACGGCGAGCATACAAACCTTTTTGTTTAACTAGGGATTGTGTGGGTGATGTTTTTCTTTGGTTATGATGATCGATTCTAAGAGGCGCGACATACAGATCAGAAATGCGAGGATGTAAGTGTATCAGGTATGGGGCGCGTCATGCGCCTCTTTTTATTTTTGATATGATTGGAAAATGTATAGTATAATGAAACTACAGAAATGATTAGACGGAGGCGGCAGCATGCATATATTAATAGCTCCGGACTCATTTAAAGGAAGTCTAGCCGCCAAAGAGGCAGCTCAAATAATGGCAGCTAGTGTAAAGGATGTCTTCCCGGAGGCGACAGTAAAACTTTTGCCGATGGCCGACGGGGGGGAGGGAACGGTTCAAGCCCTGGTGGACTATAAAGGCGGTAAAATGATGGAGATGGAAGTAGAAGGCCCCTTAGGAGATCCTGTTAAAGCCCACTATGGTGTTCTTGCTGATAAAAAGACAGCGGTGATCGAAATGGCTTCTGCCTCGGGTTTGACATTAATTGAGCAAAACAGAAGAGATCCTTTGCGTACTTCCACTTACGGAACCGGCCAGTTGATCAAAAAAGCATTGGAAGATGGCTGTGAAAAGATATTTGTCGGCATTGGAGGAAGTGCCACCAATGACGGAGGAGCCGGCATGGCCGAGGCTTTGGGGGTCCGATTTCTGGATGAAGCAGGCAATCAAGTTCCCAAAGGCGGCGGTGCCTTATCTCGCATTTCAAAGATAGACCACACAGGCTTGGCACTTGAATTGTCAGAAGTAGAGATCATCGTTCTATGTGATGTTGATAACCCGCTCACAGGCAAAGAAGGTGCTTCTTATATGTACGGACCTCAAAAGGGGGCTGACAGTGCCACGGTTAAGGAACTCGATAAAAATCTGCTTCATTTTGGTCAGATGATACGAAAGTGGTGCAAAGTTGATGTGGATGCTTTGCCGGGAGCGGGAGCTGCGGGGGGATTAGGAGCAGGTTTGATCGCCTTTGCCAAAGGAAGGTTGGTCCCTGGTGTAGAATGTATGTTGGAAATGGTAGAATTTGAAAAACATCTTATATTTTCTGATTTAGTGATCACCGGCGAAGGACGCTTGGATCGTCAAACAGCAAGGGGAAAGGTGATCGCCGGTATCGGCAAAGCGGCCAAAAAACATCATGTTCCTGTTGTTGCTTTTGCAGGAGAGATTGTCAAAGAGGATTTTGAAGGCTGCGGGATCGAAGCCGTGTTCAGTATTGCCTGTGGCCCGATGGAACGGGAACAATTGATGGCTGAGGCAGCAAAATATTTAAAATCAGCTTCGCTTCAAGCACTAAAAACTGTTCGGATGGGAACCAAAATGAGGGGGATCTAACATGGGCAAACCAAAAGTTTATGTGACCAGGCTGATACCAAAGGAAGGACTGGCCATTTTGCGGGAAGCGGCAGATGTAACCATGTGGGAAGGGAATTCTCCGGTACCTAGAAAAGTTTTGGAGAAGGAAATTATAGAGGCGGATGGATTGATATCGCTGATTACAGATACCATTGATGAGACGTTGATGGAGCAGGCAAAGAATCTTAAAATCGTTGCCAATTATGCTGTTGGTTTTGATAATATTGATGTAAAAGCTGCCAGTAAAAAAGGGATTTGTGTGACCAATACTCCTGATGTCTTAACTAACGCCACCGCCGATCTAACATGGGCATTGATTCTGGCTACCGCTAGAAGGATAGTTGAAGCGGAGAGATTTGTCCGTAATGGAATGTGGAAAGCATGGACACCTACATTGATGGTAGGAAAGGACGTACAAGGCGCAACCCTTGGTATTGTCGGCCTGGGAAGAATTGGACAAGCAGTGGCAAAGCGTGCCAAAGGCTTTTCCATGAAAGTGCTGTACTATGACCAAAAGCGAAATCCCGAGGCTGAAGAAAGGCTTGAAATTTCTTTCCATCCATTATCAGAGCTTATGTCCGAGTCCGATTTTGTGAGTATTCATGTTCCGTTGAACAAACAGACACATCACCTTATTGGCAAAGAAGAAATGAAAGAAATGAAAGAGGATGCCATCTTAATCAATACTTCAAGAGGATCCGTTGTCGATGAAGAGGCTCTTGTATCGGCTCTTGCCGACGGTTGGATTGGTGGGGCCGGATTGGATGTCTTTGAAGAAGAACCCCTTCCAATGAATAGTAAATTGCTGCAAATGATTAATGTTGTTCTGCTTCCCCATATCGGAAGCGCAAGTCGTGAAGCGAGGAAACAAATGGCGGTTGTGGTCGCGGAAAATGTAACGGCTGCTTTATCAGGAAAAACTCCGCCGGACACAGTAAACTAGATGGGACAACCGTTTTTTTAGGAAGGGGAAAAGCAGGTGGATGATGTGGATAGTAATATAGAAGAAACTCGTTTTCTCATAATCACAGGGATGTCAGGCGCAGGCAAAACACAAGTGATTCGGACTCTTGAAGACCTTGGTTTTTTCTGTGTGGACAATTTTCCGCCGGCATTAATTGATAAGTTTGTTGATATGAGCAGAAAATCAGAGGGGCAGATTCGCCGTGTGGCTTTGGTGATCGATATTCGGGGGGGTCTTTTTTTCAATGACCTTTTCGCGGCCCTGGAGAATTTGGAGATGTCTGGTTTTGCTTATCAAATTCTATTTTTGGAAGCGACCGATGAAGTACTGGTCCGTCGTTTCAAGGAGACAAGAAGGCGTCACCCTTTGGCAGGGGAGGGAAGTATTTTAGAAGCCATTGAGCAAGAAAGGCGAAGGCTAGAAGACATCAGAGGTCGGGCAAATTGGATTATTGATACATCGATGCTGACCACACGACAGCTGAGCAAAGAAATCAAAGACTTATTTTCCGAAGAAGGCGAAGCAGGAAAAATGATCATTCATTTTGTTTCTTTCGGATATAAGTGGGGGGTTCCCATGGATGCGGACCTTTTGTTTGATGTTCGATTTCTTCCTAACCCTCACTATGTTGACTCTCTTAAGTTTTTGGACGGAACAACCAGTGAGGTGAGGGATTACGTTTTTAAATGGCCGCTGGCAAGGAAGTTTATTCAAAAATGCCATGATTTTATCGGGTTTTTGTTGCCGCACTATATAAACGAGGGAAAAACGCAATTAACGATTGCGATTGGATGTACAGGGGGCAGACACCGTTCGGTGGCCATCGTGGACTACTTAGCTGCCCAATTATCGAAAGAAGGATTTAATGTGAATACGGAGCACCGGGATACCAAGAAAGAAAATGCGGGAGTGGATGCTTGATGCGAAGGTTATGGACACTTCTTTATCCTGG
>SLNR01000108.1 GCA_007132905.1 Candidatus Sumerlaeota bacterium
AAAGCCTTTCCTGCCAATCTTTGGCGGATTGATCAGAAAAAATCCTAAAAAGATACTCTGTTACCCGGTTGATATTTTTTTCCCGGCAGCGATCGGCATAAGAGAAGGCAGCCGCCCCCAAACCGGTGTATTCTTCATTGAGCCAGTAAATCTGGTTATGAATACATTCTTTTTGAGGTTTTGCATAGCTTGAGATCTCGTAACGGGAAAATCCTCCGCTTGGCAATATATCCTCTGTCTGATCGTACATCAGTTCCTCTTCCTCCTCTGAAGGAAGGGCTGTTTCCCCTCTTTTATGCTGCACCGCCAAAGGAGTCGCCTCCTCCAAAAAGAGGCTGTATGCCGAGATATGATCAGGGTCCAGTCTTACAGCCTCTTTTAAGGTATGCAGCCACTCTTTGGTCGTCTGCCGGGGGAGTCCGTACATCAAATCCACATTGACATTTTCAAACCCCGCCTCTTTGATCATCTCATAAGACCGCAGGGTGCTTTCATACGTGTGTACCCGCCCTATAAGCGACAGCAGATGGTCCTGAGCTGCCTGCATGCCCAAACTTATACGGTTGACACCATAAGTGCGGAGAATCGAAGCCTTTTCCCGATCGATGGTTCCCGGATTGGCTTCGACCGTGAATTCGATGTCGTCTAACAAATGAAAGTGCCGGTTAAGATTTTCTAAAAGCGATGCCAGCTGTTGCGCTGAAAGCAAAGTCGGCGTTCCGCCACCCATATAAATGGTGCCAATCTCCTTTTCGTCTGCCCGATCGGCTGCCCTTTTTATTTCTATGTTTAAGGCTTCCACATACTCCCGGACCAACAGCTGTTCCGGGCGGACCGGCTCAGAGTAAAAGCTGCAGTACAAACACTTTTTTAGGCAAAAAGGGACATGAATATACAAACCGACCTTTTTTTTCACTAAAATTCCCCCTGCCGCCTTATCTAGACCTTTTCTCCTTCAAAGCCTTCTTTTTCAATCAAGTTCCAATACCGCCATAAAGGCTTCCTGAGGGATTTCGACACTCCCTACCTGCCGCATCCGTTTCTTGCCTTCCTTTTGCTTTTCCAAAAGTTTTCTTTTTCGGGTCACATCGCCGCCGTAACACTTAGCCAGCACATCTTTGCGTTTGGGCCGGACACTCTCCCGGGCCACAATTCTGTTTCCCACGGCCGCCTGGATGGGAATTTCAAACATATGTCTTGGAATCAATTCCTTCAATTTCTCCACTAGGTGCCTGCCCCGCTGCTCGGCTTTATCCCGGTGAACAATGACAGACAAAGCATCCACTACTTCCCCGTTGATTAAAATATCCATTTTAATCAGATCCGCTTCCCGGTAGCCGCTGAACTCATAATCAAACGAAGCATATCCTCTGGTGCGTGATTTTAGTTGGTCAAAAAAATCATACATGATTTCACTCAACGGTAGATGATAGGTCAGCACCACCCTTGTCACATTCACATACTCCATATTGAGGAAAGTCCCCCGTCTTTCCTGGGCTATCTCCATGGCCGGCCCCACAAATTCATCCGGCAGGATGATCGTGGCCTTGACGATAGGCTCTTTCATCACTTCAATTTCCTGCGACGGCGGCAGGGAAGAGGGATTTTCGACCATACCTTCTTTCCCGTCCGTTTGAAATACCTGATAAAGCACATTCGGGGCGGTGGTAACCAAAACCAAATCATACTCTCTTTCTAAGCGCTCTTGAATAATTTCCATGTGCAAAAGACCCAAAAATCCGCAGCGAAAACCAAAGCCCAAAGCATGGGAAGTCTCCGGCTCATAGGAGAGCGCTGCGTCGTTTAATTTCAGTTTCTCTAAAGCATCTCTTAATTCCTCGTAGTGTTTGGGTTCTGCCGGGTAAAGCCCGCAGTAGACCATGGGCGTAATTTTTCGATATCCCGGCAGAGGTTTTGGTGTGGGGTTTTTCGCTCCTGTTACCGTATCTCCCACCTGGGAATCTTTTACTTTTTTGATGCTGGCGGTGAAAAACCCAACCTCGCCGGCCGAAAGGCGCTTAACCGAAGCCATTTCGGGAAGAAAAGCACCTACTTCATTCACCGTAAACACTTTTTGAGTGGCCATCATTAGAATCTTCATGCCGGGTTCGATGTGTCCTTCTACCACCCTGATATAGGGAACCACCCCTTTATAGGAATCATAAAGAGAATCAAATACAAGGGCTTTCAGCGGTGCTTGATCCGACCCCCGGGGGGCTGGCACTTTATGCACAATCGCTTCGAGCACATCTTCAATGCCCGTGCCTTCTTTCGCCGAGACCAGGATCGCTTCTTCTCCGTCGATCCCCAGCACGTCTTCGATTTCTTTTTTGATCCTTTCAGGATCTGCGTTGGGAAGATCGATTTTATTGATGACGGGAATCACTTCCAAATCATGATCCATCGCCAAATATACATTCGCCAGCGTCTGTGCTTCAATGCCCTGCACAGCGTCCACCACCAAAAGAGCTCCGTCGCAGGCAGCCAGACTCCGCGAAACTTCATAAGTAAAATCTACATGACCCGGTGTGTCGATCAGATTCAGAGCATAGATTTTTTCATCCCGGGCTTGGTAATTAAGGCGAACGGCCTGGGCCTTAATCGTAATGCCCCGCTCTCTTTCCAGGTCCATCTGGTCAAGCACCTGCTCGGCCATTTCTCTTTCTGTCAGCGACCCGGTGTGCTCCAGCAGTCGGTCGGCCAAAGTCGATTTTCCATGATCAATGTGAGCAATGATCGAAAAATTACGGATCCGCTCCAGTTGATAAGCCATGGGGTTACTTTTCTTAGTCATCTTGTCACCCGCTTCTTTCCTATTACTTAACGAACACATTATAGCATCTGGCAGAAAGCCCCGCAAGCTGACCCTTTTGTTAAACAGTAGGAACTTATAGGCTAAAAAGGCTGTTCGCACCGTCTGCATGCGAAGAATCGCCCCATATTTTCTTTTGGTCTGCTTGCATTTTCCAAGTGGTCATGTTAGAATATTTCTATTGTAAAGACCTTAACCGGGAGATGCAAGCTACGATTAGAGGAGGTGAAGATTTTGCCCAACATAAAAGCATCCATCAAAAGTGTAAAGGCTGATGAGATCCGCAGACAGCGCAATCGCATCAGAAAGTCGCTTCTTAAAACCTCCCTGCAGAGATTTCAAAGAACGGCCACCACAGGCGATGCAGAAAAAACCAAAGAAAGCCTCGTTCATGCCACCCGCGCCCTCGACAAATCGGCTGCCAAAGGAATCATCCATAAAAATAACGCAGCCCGGCACAAGTCCAAAATGGCTAAGCGCTATAACCAAGTGCTCCAAAAAGAATCTCCCGCAGAAGAATAAGAATGAACCCTGTTACCGGCGTAGCAGGGTTTTTTTAGTGCGTGCTCATTTTCAAAATAACCGTCTCTAATATAAGCTTGGGTTGTCCTTGGCCTGTCTTTAGTTCTTCGTCGGCTGTCAGGAGTACCTGCAGATTCTTTTTCATTTCCCGGTCGGTAAAATAGGAACTGTGTTCAAGGGCTTTTTGAATCCCGTAAGGATGAGTCTTAAGTGCAGCCGGGATTTTTTGCGAAGAGATACCTTCTTCTTTTAAAACATGGCTGTCATAAATCAACCTCATCTGCCGGATTAGCATATATAAAATGCGCACGGGAGGTTCATTTATCAACAGCATGTCCGAAAGCTTATTAAGCGCTTCCCTTCGATCTTTGCGGCCTACGCTGTCGACTAGCGAAAAAATATTGCTTTCCAGGGTTTTTGAGCAGATTGTTTTTACATCGTCTCGATCAATAATGTCTTTGTCTTCCCCCACAAACGCCGACAGCTTAAGGAGCTCTTGGCGTATCAGCCGCAAATCGCTTCCCACGGTATCCACAAACACCTCCACCGCATCCCGCCTCATTTTTTTTCCCAGGGCTTTTACTTTGCGGTCAATCCAGGTAGAAAGCTCCCTTCCTTTCAACGGCTTGCATTCAAGCGCCGCGCCATGGCGGGCGATCAGTCTATACAGCCCCCGGCGCTGGTCCACTTCTTTGGCGGTAAACACCAGACAAGAATAAGAGATATCCTCTCTTAAAAAATTCTCCAGCAGGGCAGTCTGCGGATCCTTTTTTCCTTTTTTCTGTTTTGACTGGTCTGCTGCATCTTTAAAATAAGGAACTTCTTCGGCCACGGTTAAGCGAGCTTGATCCAAAACAGGCGTGGTCCTGGCCGTATTTAAAACATCACTGAGGCTAACTTTCCTCCCGTCGAGGATCGCCTCGTTAAAATCACGGGTCTCTTCTTTTAATAGGCGGCTTTGGGTCACCTGGATCATTTCTTTCTGGAGATAGGTTTCTTCTCCGAATAACAAAAAAACTCTTTTCCCGTCTTCTTTTTCCATTTCTTTTAAAATGAGCAAGGGATCCAAACAAATCACCTCTTTTTGTGCCTTTTTATCGATGGGTATGATATTCCATGTTTTCTCTCACCTGGCGGGAAAGTGCTTCTCCGTGGAGCCTTTTTAATAAGTACAAGGCCATGTCGATGCCCGTGGCGACCCCTGCGGATGTAACAACCCGGCCGCAGTCGACAATACGATCTTCCACCACCTGTATTTCGGGAAACTGTTCTTTTAAGCTCATTCGGTATCGATAATGGGTGGTAGCGCGCAGACCATTAAGAAGCCCGGCCTTCGCCATCAAAAAAGACCCTGTGCACACTCCGGCTGTTATCTCGGTTTTTTTTGCTGCTTGTCTGATAAACTCCACCACATCTTTTAGTTCGTCTCCCGGTGCCCTTGTTCCCGGCCCTCCGGGCACAACGAGGATATCAAACGTGGGCTGGTCGGTAAAAAAAACATCGGGTTTTACCTTTAAACCACCCCGGCAGATAACGCTATTAGACCTGCCGACGGTTGATACAGAGAAAAGCTCCTTGTCATCTTCTCTTGCCCCGGCAAATACTTCATAGGGCCCGGCAAAATCAAGCACCTCCACCTGATTAAACAGCAAAATTCCCACTTCCATGCCCCTGCCCCCGTTTCTTTGCTAAATCTCTTTCCTTCCTTACCTGCGTCCTTGCTTTTGATGCCAATAAGCTTTCCTTTTTAAAAACAAAAGGGGCGCTTAAGACAGCCCCTAAGCACACTATACATGCCTGTCCCATCTCAGCAGCGAATACATGCACTCCCGATACATCTGCAGCCGATAGGGAAAACCCCGGGCCACGCCAAATTTATGTTCCTTGGTAAAATGAGTCAACCCCTCAAGATAAGGATTGGAAACGAGATGGCCGTTTCGTTCGGCAAATTTGCTTAGCAAAATCTCGACCCCAAAACGACTCCATGACATGTTGGGCAGACTTGCTGCAAAAGATCGGGACAGTCCCCGCTGCCCGTTGAGAATACCGAAATAGCGGTGAGCTAAATCAGTTGCGTTTCGGCCTCCCCGAAAAACCCCAACGGTCATCGCCGTATCCGGTTCTTCTTCAATGGGTTTGATCAGCGCCTCTATATGCCCTTTTTGAAGGTTGATAAGATCGGCGTCCAAAAAGACCCAGCAGTCGGCTTCACCGACATGTTCCAAACCGGCCTGTAAAGCAGCTCCCTTCCCTCTGTTTTTGGGAAAGGATATTACCTCCACCGGAAATTCTCCGGCTGTTTTTTTTGTCTCATCCACCGACCCGTCGTCAATGACCACAATCCTAGGCTTGCGGGAATAAGCACACACCACCTCCAGCACAGACCCGATACGGGGTTCTTCGTTATAGGCCGGAATCAAAACTGCCAATTCACAACTCATGATCTGCCCTCTCCATTCTTTTGGTCATTTTGTCTTCATTCTCCTGTGAAAACATTGACTGCCATTGACTGCTTTTTTTTGTCCCTGGCAAATCTTCCCTTTTTCTTAACGAAACAACCGCCGGTGAAAAGCCTGAAATTGGGAGATAGACCGTTCATCGAGGTTGACAAGTCCGGCTTCTCTAGCCATCTGCACAGCCTCTTCAAATTCTTGATGGGTAATCTTTCTTGCGATGGCTTCATAATCAGTCGCCTTATGGGCGGGACGATACTGCCCCATGATATTCACATACACATCCGGCGACAGATTATTGGCCACCCACTGAACAAAAGATTTCGTTCCGGCTACTTTATTGGGCATCACCAAGTGCCGCAGCATAAGCCCTCTTTGAGCAATGCCTTCGTCGTCGGTCACCAGCGGACCCACCTGTTGATACATTTCGGTGATAGCCTGTTTGGCTTTTTCAGGATAATCCGAAGGTTCTTTTTCTGCATACACCGCCGCCTGTTCTTCATCCATCCATTTCATATCCGCAAGATATAGATCCACCACGCCCGAGAGCATTTGGAGCGTCTCGGCCTCCTCATAACTTGAGGTGTTGTAGCAGATTGGTACCGTAAGCCCTTTTACACGGGCTTTTTCTACAGCTGATAAGATATTGGGTACCACATGGGTGGGGGTCACCAGATTAATATTATGGCAGCCTTCTCTTTGCAAAGAAAGCATCATCCGGGCTAAAGTTTCGTCTTCTACCAAACGGCCCTGGCCTTCATGAGCGATGGTATAGTTTTGACAGAAGACACAACGCAATTGGCAGTTGGCAAAAAATACGGTACCGGAGCCTCTTTTCCCCACCAAAGGATCCTCTTCTCCAAAATGGGGACCGCTGCTGCTGACAATCGCCTGATCTTTTGTCCGGCAAAAACCTTTTTCCCCTTTACACCGGTTGACACCGCAATTTCTCGGGCACAGCCGGCAGTTTTCATATCGGACATAAGCTTTTTTCACAAGAGCCGAAAACGCCTCCGTGTCCCATCGTCTGTAAGAGGCTTCCAACGCCTTCTCCTTGGCATTCTCATCTTTAGCCTGCCGGGGATTTTCAACTCTCTGCGCTTTGCCGGTCTTTTCTTTCATGAAAAAGACACCCCTTTTAAATAAGTCAAAGCTTTACACATCTTGTCCGTCCCCTTTATTGTAACCTGTCTCTTTTGAGTTTACAATAGCCGCTTCTCTTCGTCTTTGCCTTCATTTTGCCGGCTGGCCTTAACAAAACACCACAAAGATAACACAATAAACTTGTAAAGAAAACTCTTTATGTCAGGGCTTGAAAATGCCGCCGAAGCCTCTGTCCTTTTTTTTTAGACCGTTTTTCTTATTTCCTTTTCCTCAGCCATTTTCCTGTTTCCCGCTAGCATTGTTCTGCAGGTCAACCTTTCAAGAAAAGATGTCTTTTTTGTCAAACGCGGCCATTGACCAAAAAATCAAAGCAGCAGCCATCGAAAAACAAGTTTTTTTTCTTTAACACCACAGCCAGGCAAAGATGTCTGGCTCTCTTGGCTTAAGTACACGAAAAAAAAAGACGGCCCGGTAAGATGTCTGTAAACAAGGCCTGGAAAAGAGCCTGCCTGCCCTGTGCTTTGCCCGGCACACCTTAAACAGGCGGCACAAAAAAATTTTTTAGGTTTTTTAGTGCCGCCGTCTTTTTAACTTAAAAGGCATCGATCACATACTGACTGCCCCCCAAAAAAGGAGTCACGATCATTTTGTCTTTTTTTAACCGGACCGTAATGGCCCCCTGCTGATCGGTCCGCAATAGGATGATTTCCTGATCGTCAAAATAGGACACCACCTCCTCGCCCGGATGGCCGAAAAAGTTGCCTCCTACAGAGATCACAGCCGCCCGGGCCCCTACTGCCTGATAAAACCCTTCATGATACGAACTGCGGCTGCCGTGATGAGGGACTTTTAAAATCGATGAGGCCAGCTCTTTTTCACTGCCCATCAGCCACACGATCCCTTCTTCTTCGATATCCCCCGTGAAAAGGATTCGGTGCGGCCCGGCCTGAAGCCGCAAGACAAGGGAATTATTGTTTAGATCCGACCGGGTGTTTTTATGAGCATTAAGGGGCGGATTGAGTACTTCAAGATAAATCCGGCTGTCCAAATGCAAGATGTCGCCCGCTGTAAGAGTTTCGTCGGGAATTTCTTTTTGTGCCAGGATGTTTACCAGACGGTGGTAGTTTTCCGTGTCAGAGCGCAGCTTCGGCCCGAAAAATCGTCCCACATAAAAACGCAGGCCAATTTCTCCCAGCCCTCCGATGTGATCATCATGGGCGTGGGACATCATCATATCCAAGCGGTTGACTCCCCGGCTTTTTAAAAAGGGAGCCACTACTTTTTGCCCCATGTCGTATTGAATATTTTCTGATTCAACCCGGTTTCCTCCGTCGATGAGCAAATTTTGTCCGCTTTTGGTCTGGACAAAGGCAGCGTCTCCCTGTCCTACATCCAGAAAAGTAATACGTGCTACTTCACCCAAAGGCAGAGGCACGGCCGAAAAAGCCAAGAACAAAATCAAACACAACGCGGACATAAAGCCAATATTCCTTCGCCAACAGGCCTGCTTTAAACCGTCTTTTGGACCACCCCAGACAAACAAGAATAATAGACCATACCAGATCATCATCCACAGCCCTCCCGGCGCTTGTATGTTCCAGGCGCAAAAAGTGATGGAGGCCAAATGCCCCGCTAAAAAAATCAGTCCGTCGAGCACATAGGCATTTACAACACTTATAGCTGCTCCCAGAGAATAAAAACACAGACTCAACCAAAAAGAAGCCATACCCAGCAGCATACTGACCCCGGCCAAAGGAACCAGCAGCACCTGTGATACGGGAGCCAGCCAGGAAACACGGTGAAAATGAAACGCCAGCAGCGGGAAAAGACTCCACTGTACCGCCATGGAGACTGCCAGGATCTGTCCTGCTTTTTTGCCTTTTTTTGACCAAGCAGAACCTAAAACAGGATAAAGATACACTATGCCGGCCACCGCCGCAAACGACAGCTGAAAACCGGGTTCAAAAAGAAGTCTAGGCGCAAAACCCAACATCAATAAACCGGCCGTCCACAAAACGGCCCCCCCGTCTTTATCTTTGCCCACTACCTCCGCCCCCCAGGCGATTGTCCACATCACGGCCGCTCTAATTACCGGAGCTTTAAGGCCGGCCGTAAAGACAAACAACCAGAGCCCCGCCAACAAAAAAACCGTTTTTGATGTTTTTTTCAGACGAAATATTTTGGCAAGCAGCAGTAAAAACAAAGAGACAATCCCGACATGAAAACCGGAAACAGAAAGAAGATGAGCAACCCCGGCATCTTGAAATTGCTGCTGTATGGGCCCTCTAAGGTAAGCTCTGTTGCCTAGGACAAGACTTACCAACAGTCCGCAGGCATCTTCAGGCAACGTCTCTTGAAAAAACTTGATCCAGCGGTACTGAAGTTTACTGGCCCATCGTTTTATACTCACATTTCCTGTTTTGATGATCTCTATCTTCGCCGGATCTTCCAAGTACATGACGTGGAAGATGCCTTGTCTTGCTAAATACTGAGCGTAGTCATACTCACCCGGATTCGTGGCTCTCTTTGGCTGCTCTACTCTTCCTGTAACCAAAAGCCCATCACCCGGCAGCAGCAGATCTTTGCCTAGTGGGGCATGAACCATAATCTTACCCATGCCCGGCTCTGTCGGGGCAAAAGAAAAAACAACTTTGTCTTCTCTGCGTTGTAAAAACCCCGCCGCGCGCCCTGACAGGGCCATCACTTGTTCTGAGGAGAACATCTCTGCTCTTTGCTGCTGTTGTTGACTAAGAGAAACCAAAAGCATCCCCGTAATAACGATCAGGATGCCAACCCGGGCTACCGGCAGACGGCCACCGCTACGGTATTTGACCAAACAAAACACAACCGCTGTACTGAGCCCCCACCATAAAAACCACGGAGAAACTTCGATCATCGACCCGATGACAATGCCTGCTGCCAGTAAAATGAAAGTGAAAAAAGAAGATGTCAATGAATTACCCCTTTTCTGATGTGATGGATGCTGCCTGAGTTGATAAAATGTCGTCGTTTCATTTGTCTGGTGGGGTTGTTCTCTTGGGCTTTTTTTCCTTTTTTTGCGTCCGCTTCTCTTTTTGTTCTGCATTTTTTATCTGGGGAGAGATTTGAGCTTTGCTTTTTGGCAAAATAAGACACCCGCCGTTTAAAGAGGCCTCACCGCGGCTGTCTTGACTTATCTGCCCCGCTTTCCTGTCCTGGCTGTTTCTTCTATATAACAACGCACCTCCTTGTCAAAATCTGCTGCTTCAAAAAAGCAGCCTGTCGAAATTCTTTTGAAATTAACCTGTTCGTCTTTTAAAATCGGCACAAAAAAGACCGCCTTTACACAACGGTGCTGTGGCGGTCAAATAAAATCTATTTTCTGTTAAAAACAACCCCAGGCAGACCGGAATCAACAGGCCAAAACCCTTATATTCTTTTATTCATCACCCTGCTTGTAAAGCGAAGCAGAGGGCAGTTAATCGGTTTTATTATCTGTGTGTCTGTCAAAATCGGCTTTTAGCCGTTCGTATTCTGCCTGGCAGGGAGGACCGTCGGTCACATACATAGCCTGCCCTTCCAGGTCCATGATGATCGAAAAAACGGATTGTGATCTTCTTCCGGGCTCATCGCGGGGATCCTCATGACGACAGATGGATTTTGGGTAATTGAAATGATCTCTTAATATGAGTTTAATGGTGCCCATTCCCAAACCACCGCGTCCCGATTCGAAAAGTTTTTCGGCACGAGCCAGGCGAAGCGGCGAATCCACAAAAACCCTTTTACCAAGATCTTTAACGCCTGTCAGACGGCTACTGATAAAATGGTTGGTGTGGAGCAACAAGCCCTCCTTTGGCGTCAAAACATCAAAATCAGAAGGAACCGCTTCCATGTCGATCGCTTCTCCGTCTTTGTGCCCCACCATGAAATTGGCCGCCGAGGCGATGTTGGTACCGGCCAAAACCGCCACGGCATCGCTTAAAATCTCCCCGTTTAAGATGCCTCTCAGCACAATGTGCAAAGGAAGGCCCAACTGATTCTCATCAGCCACCAGCGCATTGAGACAAACCCCGATCCCGGCGTCGTTAAACCCGATTTTTCCTATGATCCCGGCTTCTGTTACCATCATAATGTTCGGCTTTTTTTCTTGTATGATCTTCAAAACCACAAAGGAATCTCGCTGGGATGATTTCCAGTCCCAGTTTTGCCCCAGATAAGTTCTTTCCCCCGTAGCGTCCGGCGTAACAGCAAAAGAAGTACAGCCATCCAGCATTTTTTCGGTTAAAGCAATTTCGCTGCGGGCATTTAATGCCACGATTTCCAGCACCGGTCTATTTGATCCTTCCGCCACCCCGCGAATCTCTTCCATCAGGTCCGGATCGTATCCTTCGATCAAGGGAATGAACTCTTTGGCTTCCTTTAAGGCCGTCTCCCAGTCCTTCTTGGCATAGTTCCAAAACATCTCTTTATACGTCTTAATGCTGACCTCAATTTGTTCAGCCGTCTCTTTTCCGTGCTTAAATCCGATTTCGTAAGGAGAACCCGACAAAGTCACCACCTTGAAACTGCTCTTTTTCATTCTCCTCTCCTCCCTTTTGTCTCAATCCCCAAAATGAAAACCCTCGACTCCTTTACACTTGACAGATCAAATGACGATCATTACTTTCCTCGAATCTTTGCAAACTCTTCCTTCACCTTTTCTACTCTTTTAGGCTCATGGAGCAAAGAAACTCCCGACAAAGCCAGTGCTTTGCCCGCCTTTAGAGCCGCTTGCAGAGCACTATGGGTTCTTGACGCCTCCAGAAACTCTTTGGTGTGAAGCTCTGCTCCCCAGGGAGCCGCCGCAAACCACAAATTGACAGTTGGCAGCCGCTCGCCCACATTTCCCAGATCTGAAGAAGCCAGGGCCGTCCAAGGCTTTACCGGCTCTATGTCCAGTGTCCGGGCCTGGTCTAAGACAAGATCATCCAAAAAAGGCACATTGATGGGCGCCCGGTAGCCATAAGACCATTTTATATCCACTTCACAACCGCAGGCTAAGGCCGCCCCTTTGGCAATGTCATCCATTCTTTCCTGCAGTTCTTCCAGATAACCGTTGTCCAGAGAACGGACCGAATACTGCGCCTGTGCTTCCTCAGGAACAATATTGGAAGCAGCCCCGCCGTTTTTCACAATACCGTGGATCCTGGTATCATCTCTGGTATGCTCGCGCAGCATTTCAATCCCCTGATAAGCCAGTACTAAAGCATCAAGGGCACTTCTTCCCAGATGGGGAGCGGCTGCCGCATGGGCGGGCGTCCCCTTAAAAGTCACGGTCGTACTTTTTACGGCCAGCCAGGGGGACCCGGTGTCCCAACGATCCCCTCCGTGGGTAATCATGGCAATATCCACCTCATCGAAATAACCGGCTTCGATCATAGGCACCTTGCCGCCGAGCTTTCCCCCTTCTTCAGCCGGCGTCCCAAAGACCACCAGCCGCCCCGTAAGCTGATCCATCAAAGAAGCGATGCCCACCGCCGCCGCCAGTCCCGAAGCGGCAATCAAGTTATGACCACAGCCGTGTCCCATCGGCAGCGCGTCATATTCTAACATCACCGCCAGAGTAGGACCTTGCAACCCGCTGTCATAGACAGCCTCAAAGGCCGTCATTAAATCACGCTCTTCGCCTGTCTCGGGGCATTTTCCCTTGAGCCCTTTTGTCACGGTAAAGCCATACTCTTTTAGCCGCTCTGTAAGCAGAGCCGACGCTTTTATTTCTTCATCCCCCAGCTCCGGATGATCGTATATGAAGTTACAAGCCTCCCGGATACTCTCTTCTTTCTTATCAATGGCGTCCCATACTCTCTTTTTTATGTCTTCAGGGAGACGGATCGCCTGGTCCTTATGCTCATCGATATAGATGTTGCCCGTTCCCTCTTCTAAGCGGATCGTTCCTTTTATCAGTTTTTCCAGTGTCTTGACCGGAACGAGCAGATCTTCACCGTCTTTGACAGCCGTGGTGTCGATTGTTTCTCCGTCTGTACCGATTTTGATTTTCTTCCTATCCGGACGATTGCAGCTGTCGCTCCCCATAAAATCTCCTCCCATCTATTTGCTTTGCCTGTCTATTTCGTTTGCCAAAGGCAATCTCCTTCTGCCAAACAACGCTTGAAACACAGTAAAAACCCGGGCCTTTTTGCCTTACCAGGTCAGCAGCAGTAAATAAAATCCTGCCAGAATAAGAAGAACGCCGCTTAGTGAAGTTAAAAAACGAGTGCGCTCTCTGAGCGCCGGTAAGCCTTTTAAAAAAGAAGTAAAGGTGCCCGCTACCAGCAGCAAGAGTCCATGGCCTAATCCGTAAGAAAAAAGAAGCGCCGTGCTGTATCCCAAATCGCCCCGGGCAGCCACATAAGTCAGCAGCACCGCCAACACCGGTGTCGTGCAGGGAGACATCACCAGACCAAAAGCCATTCCCATGAGGATTGTTCCGCCCAAGCTCATCTGTACCGACGGCATCTTAGCCAAAGTCGGAAACTGAAAATGGATGACATCCAGCAGACGAAGTCCCATCAGGATGGCTACGGCAGCCAGCACATAGTACCACCAGGTCCCTGTCTGCTCAAATATTTGTCCAAACAACGAAGCCGCCATACCCAATAAAGACAGGGTAATCGCCATCCCCACCACAAAGAGCAGGGACAAATAAAAGCCTTTTAAACGGCTGATACTGCCTTGCCCCCCTATGTAGCCTACCATGATGGGCAAAACAGAAAGCACGCAGGGGCTTAGACTGGTGATGATGCCCACCAAAAACACCAGGAAAAATACCAGCGGCCCGCCGGCATCAAGTCCCCTTAGTGTGTTTTCAATCAGCAGTTCAAAACTCATCATCAACCATCCTCACCATCAAGGACCGCTTGGAGGCGGTTGCCCAATGAAGACTTAGTCTGCAGTCCCGTAAATCGCTCGGCCTCGCTACCGTCCCGATCGAAAAGAATGACGGTGGGCGTAACCCTTATTTGGTAGGCTCGAGCTAAATTTGACCCTTTTTCTGTACTGGTGTCCGCCAAAATAAAATATACCTCGTCTGCATATTTTTCGTGAAGGGCCGATACCACCGGCCGCATTAACACGCAGGGAGGTCATCCGGGGTTGTAAAATTCCAAAAAAACAACCTCATTTTGTCCCTTCGCTTCTTCTAGTTCGGCAAATGGGTCTTTTGAAACGGCCACCTCTTTTTCTTCCGCCGGCCACAACCGGGGATACAACAAGATGCCCGCTGCGATCAAAAGAACCAGTGCCAAAACGACATTTTGATTGATCTTTTTCATCTTCATACTCCCCTTCTGCAAAACAGACACCGGCTTCTCTGCCAGTGCCTGCCGATTCATCGGTGCTTAAAAGCGCAAAGGTACTCAATTTCCTTATCGGTTTTACAAATTTTTCAAACCATTGATCAGGGAAGTATTCTGCTCTCTTGTCCCCACGGTGACCCTAAGGAAACTGGGAAAATCAAAAAGATACCCCGGTCGGACCACCACGCCCCCGGCAGCTAATTGTAAAGCCGCCGCTTCGCTGTCTGTATCGATATCGACGAAAATGAAATTACCGTAAGAAGGGACATATTCAAATCCCAAAGAAGAAAACACTTCATAGAGAAACTTTTTTTCTTCTTCTGTCTGTTCTCGCACCTTCTTGATATGATCTACATCTTCCAGGCTGGCTTTTGCCGCTACCAAGCCCAGATAGTTTACATTGACCTGCATTCTGGTGCGGGCCATCGTGTGCATCAGTGCTTTGGGACCGATACCATACCCGACTCTTAAAGCAGCCAGTCCGTGGATCTTGGAAAAGGTTCTAACACCCATGATAAGTTTTCCCATCTCTAAAAACTCGGTGCTGGAGGGATAGTCAGGATCGGTTACATATTCAAAATAAGCTTCATCGATCAATACCACCACATGATCCGGCACAGCTTCTAAAAAGGCCTTCATTTCGTCTCTAGACAGCATGGTTCCCGTGGGATTGTTGGGATTGCACATAAAAATCATTTTTGTCTGCGGGGTGACTTTCGACAGCACCCCTTCGGTGTCCACTTTATACTCACGGGGAGGGACATAGACGGGACTGGCCCCCATCACCAGCGTGGACACTTCGTACTGAAGATAGGTAGGTTGGGGAATAATCGCTTCATCGCCTTCTTTCAAAAAAGCCGTGGCCGCCATGTGAACCACCTCATCTGCGCCATTGCCCAGTAAAACCTGCTCAGGTTTTACCTCGTGAAGGCGGCAAAGCTTCTCTTTTAATCCGCTCTCGTCCACATCATGATACACATGAAGTTTATCTAGAGCCGTTTTGATGGCTTCGCGCGCTTTTGGGGAAGTTCCGAAAGGGTTTTCGTTAAACGACATCTTGGCCACTTGATCAAGCTCTAAATGCTCTTTTAGTTTTTCTTCCACCATATCCGCCAGGCCCGCCTTAAAAGGTTCCACCTCACGGAGAGTCAATTTGGTCAGTGCATCCGGATGCTGCATGATATCACCTCTATTTCATCTTTTCACGATACGCGGTTCCTTTTTGATCGGCCGTTAAAATCGCTTGCCCCACCATCTCGGCTGTGACGGGAAAAGGCATATTCTCAAGATTTTTGGCCTGAACCGTTTTTGAAGAAATTTTGGCCAGCTCTTCTTGAGAAAAGCCATCGGATCCCATATCGGCGATGGTGATGGGCAGTCCTAATTTTTCACTAATACCCAAATATTCTTCGATATTTTCTTCTTCCTGCTCTTCTAAGATCAGCTGGCACAACACCCCATAGGAGACCACTTCGCCGTGGTACATCTTATGGACCTCATCATTTAAAGTGAGACCAGTGGCGACAGGATGAGCAGCCGCCGACGCGCAGCCATCGCCGCCTAGATCGCTTACCATACCGCTGACCGCCACAATCGCATCAATCACTTGGTTTAAAGCAGCAGAAATCTCCTTGTTTTCTGCGCCGGCTTTGGCTTCCACCCCGTATTCTTCAATCATTTTTTTACACAACAGAGATAAGGAATGAGCGGACATGGTCGCCGCATTCCTGCCCGCTTTCTTGACCGCCACATCTGTTTCGTACCACTTGGCCAGTGTATCGCCCATCCCCGAAATCAAATACCGATAAGGGGCTTCTGCGATCACCACCGGATCCACTAAAACCAGTGCCGGCTGCTGTGATTCCCGGTTTGACTCCAAATAGTGTCCGTCCGGGCTGTAAATAATAGAAAGCGGTGTCCAGGCAGCACAGGTAGCGGCAATCGTGGGGACGGTCACCACCGGAATCGCCAAATCATAAGCTGCTTTTTTTACTGTATCCAGGGCCTTTCCCCCACCGATGCCGACCACAAAATCAACTTCGTTCTCTTTCATCTCGCCTGCCAGTTTTTCGATGTTCTCCCAGGAACATTCTCCTCCGTACCACAGTTCAGAAACCACCTTTACTCCGTTCTTCTCAATGCTCTTTCTGACCGGCCCTCCGGCAATGGATAAGGCGGTTTTTCCGCCTATGAGCATAGCTTTTTCTCCCATATGATGTAGATATTGGTCTACACGGCTGATGATACCCGGCTCGCGAATGTATCGAGCGGGTGCCAAGCGAATATCCATGTCGATCCCTCCTTGTTTGCTCTAGTTGGGCAATACCATGCTATTCTTCATAAAGAACTTTTTCCCTGCATTTCGATGTCTCTTTTCCCAAGCGCCTTTTCAGTCCGGTACTTCTTACCTGTCCCGGCTGTTTGCGAATAGATCTCATAAGATCTTTCTTGCGGCCTATAAGCAGCACTTTTTCCCGCGCCCTCGTCACGGCCGTGTAAAGCAGGCTTTTGGCTGCCTTTCTTCTCTCAGACCAATACACCGGAATAACGACCACCGAAAACTCGCTTCCCTGCGCTTTATGAATGGTAACGGCATACGCCAAAACCAGATCCTTTTGTTCTTCTTCCGTGTAGGTGACTACACGGTGATCAAACTGCACTTCTATACTTTTTTTCTCCTCATCCGAGACGGATTTGACGGTACCGATGTTTCCGTTAAACACCTCTTTGTCGTAATGGTTGATCGTCTGCATCACCTTATCCCCAAGACAAAAAATTTCTGCAGCACCCGGCTGCTTTTTGTTTTCCTCAAAAGTCGGGTTTAGCGCCGCTCTTAGGCGCTGATTTAATAAATTAATGCCCACCTCTCCTTTATAAAAGGGAAACAGCACCTGCACTTCGTTGATATCATAGCCGTCTTGAATACATTGCCTGACTGAGTCGACAACCGCCTCTAGCGTCTTTTCTGCCGTCTCTTTCGGTTCAAAAGAAAAATCACCGCTTGTTTGGTGAACCAAAGGAAAATCGCCTTGATTGATACGGTGGGCATTAAAAACGATTCCGGAGGTTTCTTCCTGCCGGAAAACCGCCGTCAGCACCGAAACAGGAAACCGCTCGCTGTCAATTATGTCTTTTAAAACCTGTCCCGGCCCCACGCTTGACAGCTGACAGACATCGCCTAGCAACACCACCCCCATCTTAGGAGGAACCGTTTCCAAAAGTTTCTGTGCCAGGAAGATATCCACCATAGAGAATTCATCGACGATCAAAAGATCCCCTTTGAGAGGGTGATCCCTGTCATGATGAAAACAAGGATAAGGCTCTATTCCTTTGGCTCCCAACAGTCGGTGGATCGTTTCTGCTTCATAGCCGCACAGTTCAGTCAATCTCCTGGCGGCCCGCCCGGTGGGGGCCGCCAAAAGCACTTGGGGACAATTTTTGTCATCACCCCCGAAGACCTTTAGCAAAGCCTTCACCAAAGCTGTTTTTCCTGTGCCCGGGCCTCCCGTGATAATGGTGACGGGCTGCGTAATTACTTTTTTCAAAACCTGCTGCTGAGATGAGGTAAGCTTAGAACCATTTATATGAAAATCCGCCAAAGCCGCTTCCCCATCAAGTCCCTGACAGGGGCGCCATTGGTCTTCAATCCTTTGCAGCGACGAGGCGATCTCTTCTTCGGCCCGATAGGCCTTCTCCAGAGCAATCGAGCCTTTATCGTCAACCACCACCCCCTGCTCCGCAAGAGCATTGATAGCTTCTTGCACGTCCTGACGTGTGACCGAAACGCGCTGATGAAAAGGAAGCAGTTTGCCCAGGCTCTTTTTGACCGCTTCATCGATCGTCAATAAGGTATGGCCTTTTCCCAAGGCCTCATTTAACACTTCATACACCGCCCCCTGCAGTCGATACGACGACTCCTCCAAAATTCCCACCTCAAAGCCGATCCGATCGGCCGTCGCAAAACTCATTCCTACCTCCTCCATAATCGGCTGGTACGGGTTTTTCTGGATCGCGGCCAGCCCTTCGGGGCCGTAATGCTCATACACGGACAAAGCTTCTTTTATACTCAAGCCCCTGCCCTGCAGTTTGATTAGCTCTTCTTCAATCTGCATCCTGTGCTCATCCTCACAGCCGTCTTTGCCATCGTATCCGGAGGCCTGTTGATAAGCAGAAAAAACCTTTTCATACCGCATCACAGAAAAACGGTCCCCATGACGGGGATGCCGCGTTTTTTTTCCAAAAACAGCCACTTCATCTCCCGGCCGAAGTGCATAGAAATATCCGCTGATAATTTGATCCTCTTCCGCCGTTCTCATGACAAATACCGTGTAAAGATTCTCTGCTGAACGGAAGATGATTTTTTCAACCACCCCTTCTATTTTCTGTTCCTGTCCTTCCCATACCATATCCTCACCTACCATTTTTGCTTTCAGGTAAAGAAAAAGCCCTTCTTCAAGAAAGGACTTTACCTCGCTTGTAAAAGGTGTCGAGCAAAACAGACCCCGTTACAGCTGGCCTGAATAAGCCCTCTTGTAATACCGGCCCCGTCACCCAATACATGAAGATCTTTGATTGATGTCTCAAAGTTTCCGTTTACGGACACTTTGTTCGAATAAAACTTCACTTCCACTCCATATAGCAGGGTTTCATCGCTGGCCAGTCCGGGAGTGATGTGATTAAGGGCCACAATCATCTCCTCGATGTCCTTCATGATTCTATAGGGCAGTACCAGGCTTAAATCCCCCGGCACGGCGTCTTTTAAGGTCGGTATGATGTTGTTTCGGTAAAGCCTCGGTTCTGTGGTGCGCCTTCCCCGTCGAAAATCCCCGTACCGCTGCACCAGGATTTTATTGCCGGACAGCATATTGCCTAACTGGGCAATGTATTTGCCGTACTCAATGGGAGACTTGAAAGGCTCGGTGAAATTTTTTGACACCAGCAGGGCAAAGTTGGTATTGTCTGTTTTCTTTTTTTCCGATTTATAGCTGTGCCCGTTTACCACGGCTAGATGCCCGTCATAGTACTCTGCCACCACTTCCCCGCCGGGATTGGTGCAGAAGGTCCGCACCTTGTCATCAAAAGTAGGGGTATAATAGATCAGTTTGCTTTCATACAAGGCTTCGTTTAACTCTTTCATGATTTCGTTTCGAGTCTCGACCCGAACCCCGATATCCACCGTGCCGCTGGTGGTCTTGATGCGATAGGCCTCACACATGGACTGAAACCACCCGGACCCTTCCCGGCCCACCGCCACCGCCACTTTGCGGCCGTAATATTTTTGATCGGCCACGACCCCCCGGACCTGGTTGTTTTCAATCAGCAAATCAACGACCGGCGTATCAAAACGGATATCCACCCCTTGATCGATCAGATGGTGCTGGAATTTCGTAAAAACTTCGTTACTTACCTCCGTCCCCATGTGCCGGATAGGGCACTCCACCAAACGCAAATTGCTTTCGATGGCTTTTCTCCTGATTTTTTCCAACTGCTTTGGGCTGCACAGACCGTAGACTTTTGGATCCGCACCGTATTCGAGATAGATGTCGTCCACATACCGGATTAGCGACCGGGTTTCTTCCAGACCAATGTATTCAGGGAGAATACCTCCCACCTCCGGACACAACGACAGTTTGCCGTCAGAATAAGCTCCGGCGCCGGCAAACCCCGTGGTAATGTGGCAGGGACTGCAGCCTAGACAAGTGCCTGTCATCCGTTTGGGGCAAATTCTCTTTTCGATTGGTTTTCCTTTTTCCAGCAGCAGGATTTTTATATCCGGCTGTTTTATACAAGCCTCCCAAGCAGCAAAAATCGCCGCCGGGCCGCCTCCGACCAAAATCAAGTCATACTGCATTTATACACCTCACCTTACAATAGGTTCCTTTAGTCTTTGCCTCTCACATAAATCGGATTGGAAAGCACATACGGCCTTTTGTTCTTTGAATCACCCGCTTCCAGGCGGTATACCCCGAAAGAGGCCGCTTCCTTCTCCCAAGTCTGTCCTTTCCCTTCGTAAATACACTCTCCGTCTTTGATGACCCTAAGCCACCCGTCTTGAGGGAGCTTAGCCCTTAAATCAACCGGCTTGTCTCCATCCACTTCTTCTCCCATTTTCACCTGTCTGCCTTCCCGGCTTCCGCCGAAAAAAACACCGCCCCTAAACTTTTGACTGTAATCACATATATAGACGCTTCCCTGCCTTAAAGCCTGCAGAACCTGCCTTATCGCTTCCTCTTTTCCATCAGATAAGGGGGTTTCCAGCACAATATTGGAGCGAACCGTCGAAAAAGCAGTCCGATGGGACAAGGCAGTCAAAGATCTGCCCAACACCCAGGTTCGAAGCGCATGGGCATCCACCGCCCCGATCCCCACCACCGGCCGCTTGCGAATTTCTTTATCCCATAAGCGCAGGGTCCTGGGATCCGGACCGTTAAAATATTTTTTGGGTTGGCACAACCCCTGCAAGGTAGCGAAAAAACTTTGACAGTAGCCCACCCAGCTGCTCATAAAACTCCAGACTTCCATCCCCTCCATGCTTGGTACAGGAAAAGATTTCCATTCATAGCTCGGGTGAAAAAGAAAACGGCTCCCTTTATCGTGGGGGTGGGCAACAAACCCAAACCCTCCCTGTTTGGATGTTTCTTCCATGTACCGGTCCGGCAGCAGGGTCGGGTCAGGACAGGTGTCCACTCCCAAAGCCACATAATGATTGTAGCGAGGCGTCACTTCCACGCCGTAGAGAACAAGGAGCCCGTCATAAAAACCCTCCGGATACGCCCGTCTAGGTGCTAAGGTATTGTGATCGGTGATGATCAGATAGTCAAGCCTTGCTTTTTGTGCTTCCTTTATAACCTCTTTTACAGAAGCCCTTCCGTCTGAATAATCCGTATGACAATGGATGACGCCCGTATATTCAAAGGAAGTATGCAAAGGCATCCCTCCTATTCAACTGCGGATCGGGTAGAATCGAAACAAAAGACGCCCCCTGACATTTTCCATGGGTAGAAAACCCCAGGAATGGCTGTCATAACTATGACCTCGGTTATCCCCCAAAACAAACAACATCTCCTTTGGGATTTCCTCCGGCCCGTAATGATAACCGGGGGGGCTGCCCAAATAAGGCTCATCGAGCTTAACCCCGTTGACATAAACCGACCCGTCGGAAGGGATCTCGATCACATCGCCGGGCAAGCCGATGATTCTTTTCACAAAGAACTGATCTTTTGTCAGCTGAGCGTTTTGGGGAGGCAAAAACATAATAATGTCCTGTCGGTCAAAGTCCCCAATCCGATAAAAGAGTTTATCAAACATCAAACGATCACCCGCCTGAATAGTGGGAACCATGGATTCGGTAGGGACGACCCGAGCTTCCACCACATAGGTACGCACCGCCATGGAGAGAATAAAAGCAATGATGATCACTTGCATGAAATCAAACAATAGTCTTCTGGCATTTTTGGCCATGGCCACATCCCCCAGATTCACTTTGCTTTCAATGAAGCACAATCAAGTCCTCGATATCCGCAAACTTCTTTTCCCCAATGCCCACAACCTCAAGCAAATCACTTTTAGCCTGGAAAGGCCCATGTGTCTGCCGGTACTTGATGATCCGCTCGGCTAGCACCGGCCCCACCCCGGGCAGTGATTCAAGCTCCTCTTTGGTCGCTGTGTTGAGGCGGACTTTCCCGTCGATTACATTTTCCGTAACCGATACCGCGATTCCTTCTTCATCCTTAGGCAAAAAAGGAATCATCACCTGCTGGCCGTCTTGTAAAAAAGAAGCTAAATTGATTCGATGCCCATCGCTATCTGCACAAAACCCGCCGGCCGCCTCAACCGCATCAAGCACTCTTGATCCTTCCGGAAGCACATACACCCCTTCTTCTTGGACCGCTCCTGCGACATGCACCAGGATAACACTTTCTTTTTCTGGGCAGTGCTCCGGTCCATGTTGGGTATCCATGTCTTTGTGCGGCGTGCCTTCCCCGGCTTTTTCCACCTGAATCGGCTTGAGTGACCGAACAAGTCCCATCCCCGAACCAATTACAATGGCTGCAATAATAACAACAATGAAGTAGCGCTCCTGGTTTGATAGCTGCAATATGGTTCCTCCTTGTACAATTTAGTTGCTTTCTCACATGTTGGTTCAAGCACTGAACTTTGACAATCACATAGAGATTTTGGGGTAATCTGGTTAATTATTCTCGTAGGCAGGGGGCTTCGACCATCCTCCTTGGGAAGCATTGCGCTATCCTGCCATAAAGAGTGAAGCCCCTCCCATACGAGGTAATCTCGTATGAGCACGTTGTGGATATGGCTTGCTGTATGCCACGAGTTACGCGCAAGGTTGAGTCTCGTGTGGGCTGC
>SLNR01000061.1 GCA_007132905.1 Candidatus Sumerlaeota bacterium
AATATTGACGGTCTTCTTCTTTTTTTTCTCCCTATCCAACCACTCTTTCTCCTCATCCCAACCCACAAAAGCCTGCACCCTATCAAGAATGTCTCCTAAATTGGCGATTCCTTTTTTTGTCTCTCCTATAGAAAAGATCTTACCCATCTCGCCGTTGTAAGCTGTTTCTGTCCTATAAGGATCATGACCGTGTATATGCGCCATGCCGGGATGAAGACCATGAAAAGCTTCGTGCAGCTCAAAAACAGAAATATTATAAAGGTCCAAATAGGTCTTTAAGAGGACTCCACCGGAACTAGCGGCATCCGCAATCGGGTGATGGGCAACCAAAACATCGACACTCGTTGCGCCCGCCAGCTCAATTGCCTGCTCGGTCAATGTCATAAGAACGGCGATTTTCTTAACTTCTGCCTCAAGATCCCCATAGACTAGGCCTGGTTTTTCAAAAATAGCCTTGCCTGGAATGTTGGAAGATTTCATAACCACATAAGGGTTATTGATCTCTGAAACACCATTTCTCTGCCCACATAATCTTCCTTTTACGATACAATCCAAAGCCTTATAGATGTCTTTTACTCGAATGGGATGTTCCATGTTCTTTCCTCCTAACACAGGCCGCCTGCTGACTATTTCATTATCCAACCCTGCATTTCCTCTAAAAGAAAAAAAAAGACAGCCTGATAAAGCTGTCACAACATAATATTAAATATTCGCTCTGAAAATGCCGCTAGGCGCTGTAAAAGAAGTCATCTACCCCTTCAGAAGAAATGATTTCGATAAAATTGCCACAGTTAGCACAGTACAAACTGTCATCTTCTTTTTGGCCCAGCTCTTCTTTGTCAATAATGGTGTTATAACCGCATTTTTTGCAGTTCTTTACTAATTTATCATCTGGAAACAGCATTTGACCACCGCCCTGCTATTTCGACGAAAGTAAGGCGCCCAGGTTCCCAAAATTATATTATTTCCATTGATTCCAATGGACCTTGTTTTCATTGTACCGATCAGCAGGTGGTTTTTCTTCTGCCGGATAGCCAACAGCAATCACCGCTAGTGGCTCGATATGAACAGGAAGTGCAAATAATCGTTTTGTTTGCCTCACATACTCCTTGACAGGATAAACCCCCAGCCAAACTGTTCCCAAACCTAATCCGCGGGCAGCCAGAAGGATGTTCTGTGTGGCCGCCGAGCAATCTTGAACCCAAAAATGGCTGTACCTTTCATTGGAAGTATCACCGCAGACAATCACGCCCACAGGGGCCTCGTTCAGCATGTTTGCGTACTCATGGTACTTTGTTATATCTCTCAACCGCTCTTGATCGTCCACTACAATAAAATGCCAGGGCTGACTGTCCCCCGCAGAGGGGGCAGCCATAGCAGCTGCTAATACTTTTTTAATCTTATCCTTAGAAACAGGATCACTCTTGTACTTTCGAATGCTCCTTCTTTCAAATATTGTCTTCATCTCATCACCCCTTATGAAAAATCAGACGCCCACATCCTCAAACATATCACAGTAACTAGTCACTGCGGGCTGATAGGTGGACCAACCACCACTTAAATTGAAAATATTGTTAATCCCCGAATTTTCCAAAAGTCTGTAGGCAATATACGCCCTAAGCCCAATTTTACAGTAGACAAGGATGGTCTTGTCTTTTGGAATCTCATCCAATCGATCCCGCAAGTCGTCTAACTCTATATTAACTGCCCCCGGTATACTTCCTTCCTCAAATTCCTGTGGAGTTCTTACATCGATGATGACGCAATTTTTTCCCTTCATCTCATCAATCTCGTGCCAATGAGCAACGTCATGATCCCCTTTTACAATATTTGAAGCCACATATCCGGCCATATTCACAGGATCCTTGGCTGACGAAAACGGCGGGGCATAAGCTAACTCGAGCTCCTCAAGGTCAAAAACCGTCATATTCGCTCTGATGGCAGTGGCCAAGACATCGATTCTTTTCTCAACGCCGCTAAAACCCACTGCTTGCGCTCCCAAAATTTGGCCCGAGTGAGGATCAAAAAGAAGTTTTATACTTATGGGTGTTACTTCCGGATAATACCCGGCATGAGAACCTGAATGGGTATAGGATTTTTCATAGGGAATACTCTTTTTTTTGAGAATCTTCTCGTTGTTGCCGGTTGCCGCAATTGTCATCTCCATCATTTTCACGACAGATGTGCCTTGTGTACCCCTGTATTTGCTTTTTCGGCCGCAGACATTATCGGCTGCAATCCTTCCCTGTTTATTTGCAGGTCCAGCCAAAGGGATATACGCCGGCTGGTGATTGATAAAGTCAATCACCTCAATGACATCTCCCACCGCGTAAATATCAGGGTCTGAAGTCATTAAATGCTCATCCACTTGAATTGCCCCGGTACAGCCGATGACAAGCCCTGCCTCCTCAGCTAATTCAATCCTTGGACGCACACCCATGCCAAGAACAATCATATCTGCCTCGATCTCTCGTCCGCTCGTCAAATGAACCACTAACTTCTTTTTATTCTGTTCAAAGGATTTTACCCCATCTTCTAAATAAAACTTTACCCCTAATCTATCTAGATAGGCTTGCACAAATGAGGCCATCTCTTTATCAATGGCACTGATTAATTGATCCGCCATATCGACAATGGTTACAGAGATATTTCGGTGCATGAGGTTTTCGGCAATTTCAAGACCGATATAACCTCCTCCCACTACTACCGCCCGTTTAGGCTTTTTTTGATCCACAAAATCTTTGATGCGAAATGTATCAGGGATGTCGCGAATGGTATAGATATTCTCCAATTCCGCACCGGGGATCTTTTCCCCAACAGGGTAAGCCCCTGTAGCAATAATGAGTTTATCATAACTTTCTTCATATTTGAAACCCTTTTCTAAATCGATCACCTTAATGCTCTTTTGCTTACGATCAATCAATTTCACTTCCGAACAAACCCGAACATCAACTTGAAACCGTCTAGAAAAACCTTCTTCTGTTTGAACCAATAGCTTTTCTTTTTCTTTGATCACTTCCCCAACATAATAAGGAAGTCCGCAATTAGCAAAGGAAATATGTTCTCCCTTTTCAAATAGAATTATCTCGCACTTTTCATCCAACCGTCTAAGTCGAGCTGCAGCACTTGCTCCTCCCGCCACTCCGCCAATTATTATGACTTTCATGACATTCCCCCCTATTCATATACCGAACGCATTTTTTATTAGCGATTTAATGCTCGGTCAGCTTAATGTGAAAAGCTAAGACAAATATCTCTAATCTGAATGAAACCTTCTCTTTACTTCAGTTGGTTCACGCCATCGTCTATGACATCAATAAATTTGCCGTACCTGATAACCCTGTCTTTTCAGCTCTTCAATGATCCTTATTCTGTGACTTTGGCCATGGGTTTCCACTGTGGCTTCTAGATTCACTCTTTTTAGACTGTCGGAGGCTTTGAACTGATCGTGGACCATTTGGACGATATTTGCATTGTTTTCAGCGAGGATACGGCAAACTTTCAATAATTCTCCCGGCAAATCCGGTAGTTCAAGAGAGAAACAAAAAATTCTCCCTCGTGAAACCAATCCGTTTTGAATGACAGATGATATGGTCATGACATCAATATTTCCCCCGCTTATCACCGAAACAATCTTTTGCTTTTTCCCTCTTTTATGTTTCGCAGCAGCTAGCGATAAAACACCTGATGGCTCAGCAATTAACTTGTGCTTTTCTAATAACAGCAAAAAAGCATCCATGAGCTCTTGATCTTTTACAACCAATATTTCGTCGACCAAATTTTTCGCTATTTCAAAAGTCTTCTTTCCCGGCTGCTTTACTGCCACACCATCTGCTATCGTGTCCACACCCTTTAAAGCTGCAACCCGGCCCTTTTCAATAGAATGTTTCAAAGATGCAGCCCCCTCTGGTTCTACTCCTACTACCTGTACTTTTGGTTTTATAGCTTTCACAGCCGAAGCAATACCGGCAATTAGGCCTCCCCCACCCACCGGAACGAGGATACAGTCAACATCCGCAACTTCTTCTAAAATCTCCAGTCCAATAGTTCCTTGGCCGGCAATCACCTCTTCATCATCAAATGGGTGGATTAAAACAAGTCCTTCCTCTCTTTGGCGCTTGACAGCTTCTTCATAGGCATCATCATAATTTTGTCCATGGAGCAGCACTTCGGCGCCTAACTGACGAGTTGCTTCAATTTTAATCAAAGGTGTGGTGGTCGGCATGATAATCAAAGCAGGAACTTTCGCTAAATAAGCACCATAGGCGACCCCCTGGGCATGATTGCCGGCAGAAGCGGCAATCAAACCTCTTTTCTTATCTTCGTTGCTTAATTGCACAATATGATTATAAGCTCCACGAATTTTAAATGAGCCCGTTACCTGCAAATTCTCAGGTTTTAAATATATTTCATGGCCAAATTCGCTGGAAAAAGCAGCACTTGCCACGGCCGTAGTGGAATTAAGAATTGGTTTTATTCTCCTCTGCGCCTTTTGAATCTTTTCAAGAGAAACTTGTCCCTTATTCTCTTCGCTTTTCGGCATAGCGACCGCCTCCATATTTTGTGATATTTGACCATCGATGCAGGAAAACCCCTGATAGAAGTGAATTCTTCACAAAAAGGCAAATAATGCCGGAAAGGAGATGTCATGACCTTTATAAAAATTGAAAGCTGGACTGTAAAAGAAGGCACAAAACAAGACCATGACCGTGTGATTCAGAAATGGTTTTCCTTGGTGAGAAAAAATCATCTCCGTTTTTTTTCTGAGTGGAAATCAGTACGCTATTACCGCTTTCTTGATTCTGAAGCCAAGCCCACCGGGCGGTATTTGATGTATTATGAATTCTTCTCTCGAGAAGGATACCAGACCTATAAAGAAAAGAGAGAAAAAGGAGAAATTCCGCAGGAAAAGTTAGAAGAGTTAGATCTTCATCAACTTTTTTTCATTGAAAAGATAGCAGAAAAATACCTAGAACCAGTAGAAGAAAAAATTTGGTTTGATTTTTCATCAAAGAGCAAGTCCATTGATTAACATCGGTTTGGAAAAACTTACCTGTTTTTGTCTGTCAGCTGATGTCGCATTTTTGTGGTTTCATCTATTTATTTTCCTGTCAAAACCTGCACAAGTCTCCATGTGATCGTAAAGCTTCATCTCTTCCTTGTGACCTCTACCCAGTCAAAATGATGATTTTTGAGGATTCTGCATCCAAAATAGCTTTTTTATGGCCTATAGAAAAAACAGCCCTTTCTGTTTCCATTGTATTTGTAGTATTTACTCCTCCATTTCTGCATCCGGGATCTGATCCCATCTCGAGCGCTCCTCAGATAAATACGCTCTCACTATTAACCTTTCTTCCGTTCCTTGAAGAGGATGACAAGTTGTTAATGTCAATGCAGGCTGTTCGGTGGACGCAATAACTGACCAATCTGTAGGTTCCACAATAAAGACACTGTCCACTGAATAAACATAGGTTGTTTCTCTAAAAGAAAGCATAATGGTATCTCCTTCAACCAGTCGATCCAGATTGCGAAAATATCCTCCATAGGGTGTTCTATGACCGGCAATCGCCGTGTTTCCCTCCCCTGGCAGTGAAGACTGTTCATACCATCCGGGACCTATCCGCAGTGACTTTTCGGAAGTACCCCTTACAACCATAACAGAAACATCAAGGGACGGAATCTCTAGCAAAGCGGTTTTAAATTCAACCGGAGCCTTTTCAAATTCGTTTTCGGGAACTTCTATGGTCACAGATTCTTCTTTCAATGTTCTCTGATAATAATATGAATAAAGGTTGGTGAGCACAGGAAAGAGCGCTATGATTATCCCGACGACAATTAAGACAGTTCCTAGCTTTTTGAAGTAATTATCTTTATTAGAAACGCGCTGTTTTCTCATAGAGATCTCTCCTATAGAAAAATGAAATAATGATCACTTATCAAGAGCTACTCCAACCGGTTATTTGCATAGGATATCATTCACTTATTCTTTTCTCCCTTTCCAATTCCTTCCCGCTTTTTTTATCCCCGTAAATTGTATGCCTTATGTCCTGTATCTGAAAAGAAAAGGAGCCGACATATAGCCAGCTCCTAAACATTCTCATTGAGTCGATTGATAATGTATCTGTCTAGGGTAGTTTATTACCATTTACGCCGCAACAATACTCCGATTCCTGACAATGCTAATCCGGCGAAAGCAAACAGTGCCGGCTGACCACCTGTAACAGGCAGATCATTGTAGCTGTTCACAATTTCCGCACTTGCTTCCTGATCTTCAACAACAGTCACATCCCCTTCTCCGGTTACCGTCCATTTATCACTAAGCTCACTCTTATCTTCAGAAACAGTATATTCTCCTGGGGCTAATTCGTGCCAAGTATACGACTCCCCATCTTCTAAGGTTACCGAGGTGCTGAAGCCTTCCGGGCCCGTAACTTCAATGATGAAGTCCGGTAGCTCGTCAAGCTCAGACAGATCTCCTCTTACTTCTTTGCTGACGGTAAGGGATCCAAAAACTTCCACGACGATTTCATCATAAGTATTAACGATCGTCACTACAGACTCAAGGTCTGCTTCTACTTCCACTTCGCCTTCTCCGTCAACGGTCCATTCGGTACTTAAGCCTGTTTTGTCTTCATTCACTTGATACATGCCCGGTAAAAGTTCGTGCCAAGTATGCGATTCGCCATCTTCTAAAATCACGGTCTCGCTAAACTCTTCCGGTCCCGTTACATGGATGATGAAGTCCGGCAACTCCTGCAATCCGGAGGTATCTCCCTCAACCGACTTAATAACGGTGAGAGAACCGAATGCTTCCACGACGATTTCGTCATATGTATTAACGATCGTCACTACAGACTCAAGGTCTGCTTCTACTTCCACTTCGCCTTCTCCGTCA
>SLNR01000024.1 GCA_007132905.1 Candidatus Sumerlaeota bacterium
CAACACCACCGACAGTCACACCTTTGCAGGGTGCACTGTCTAGTTTTTTGTGTTTTTGGTCTATAAAGGAAAAATGGCTATTAGGTGTTGTTGCCTAAAGCCATTTTTGTCTACAGTCTGAGAGCCCTTAAGGGCTCTATAATTTATTTTTCTAGTCGCGCTTTTGCTTTTGCCAGGGACTGCATGATACCCAGCAGCGGCATGTGAGAATACATGTCGCGCTTAATTCTGATTTGCCCGCTCATTGCAGCGCTTGTAGCATAAGAATCCGTATTGGCCGGATCAGACAGAATGCGATCCCATATTTCGCTTTCAAAAGAAATGTAATCATCCGGATTCTCAGCTTCTCCTTGATAAGCAGATAGCGTTTTCCCGGTTGTATCCAGAACCCACTTGGATCCAATGTCTGTGACCTCTATTTGAAGAACTTTTTCGTAACGAGAAAGTTTTCTCTCCATATCAGGGTCTTTTGCAGCCTCTTCTATCAGCTTAAGATTATACTCTTCATACTCCTTTTTATCCATGGTGTCACCTCCTTCCAGCAAAATTCCATCACTTTGTCGATGAGATAACATGTACTGTGCCCATTATACAAATAATTTCACCTTGTGTCAATAAGAGTGAATGAATTTTCACTGTTTTCTTGTTGACAATATATTCAACATCGGTTAGAATAAACATGTAGAATTCAGACGAGGAGGCGTAAAATGAGCTATCATAAAACCTTATCGGAAATGATAGATCGAAGCGGTCTTACACTTAAAGAAATCGCTGCAAAATGCAGCGATAAGGGGGTGAGAATAGATCCTTCTTACATCAGTAAGCTTCAATCCGGTAATTACAGCCCCGCCTCAGAAGAGATTAATAAGGCGCTCGCCGAATCATGCGACCGTAACCCGGATGAATTAGTTTATGCTGCCTATATCGAGAAAGCCCCTTCGCTAATCAAAAATTTTATTCAAGAGCTTTTACAATTTTTTCGAACAACGGCCTCTTCTCTAGCCCAATATGCTCCAGAAAATACGGCCAACATTATTCAAGATGAATTCATCAATCTTTCCGACCAGGACTTAGTTCAACGCATATTAACGGAAAGAGAAATCCTCGCTTTTTTATCTCACTTAATCGAAAATCAAAATAAAAGCCCAAGAGAATTTAAGGAGCCAAGTCTAGATGCCCTCCGAAAAACCCTGATAGGGATTACCATGCCGGACAGCTCCATGGAACCCCTTATTCCCGCAGGTGCCCGAATTCACCTGCATCGAGCACCCTTTATTTCCGGGAGAATCTACGCCCTCACCACTTCTGACGATTCTTATCTCATTCGAAGGTGTGTATTTCAAAACAGCGAGATACTCTTGATTTCTGAACATAAAGATTATCCACCTGTCGCTGTAGAAAGGGAGCATGTAAATATCGTTGGAAAAGTGGCTTCCATCACAACCAACGTAGATTAAAAGAGAGACGAACTTTCGTCTCTCTTCTACGATACCAGCCTGTTGTGAGCTTCTTTTACCGCTTCTCTAATATTGATATCCTGGGGACAGACACTTTCGCATTGCCCACATTCGGTACATTCTAGTGCACTTTCACCTTGCTCCATCAAAAATTTGTATTCAATGGATTGGTCCTTCGGAATATTATACATAGTAGCATTGTTGTATGCTTCTAACACCTCAGGAATTTTTACGCCACTTGGGCAAGGCAGGCAGTAGCCACACCGGGTGCAGTCCGATGCCATGCGAGATCTGTATATAGCCTTGACTTCTTCAATTATTTCTTTCTCATTTGAAGTCAGGGCATTTGGCTTGGAGCGCTTAAAAATTTCAACATTCTCTTTCACTTGTTCCATCGTGCTCATCCCGCTTAACACTGATTTGACATTCGCATAGCTGTATACCCATTTAAATGCCCATTCCGCCGGTGTCATATCAGTTGAGTTTTTTTCCCAAACCTTCACGATCTCATCGGGCACTCGCTGCGCGAGTTTTCCTCCTCTTAATGGCTCCATGACGACTACGGGAATACCTTTATCTTCAGCGTATTTTAACCCCTCTAATCCAGCTTGATACTCTTCATCCATGTAGTTAAGCTGAATCTGGCTCATACACCAAGGATAAGCATCAATGATTTCCTTAAATACCCCCACCTCATCATGAAAGGAAAAAGAAGGAAACCTTATCTTCCCTTTCTTAACCGCCTTCTCGAGAAAGGAAAATACATCAAGTTGCTGTACATTTTGCCATCTCTCTTGGTTTAAACCATGCAGCAAATAAAAATCAATCTGTTCTGTTTTTAGTTTTTTCAGTTGCTCATCCAAATACTTTTCAAAATCTTCTGCGGTCTTTACCAACCAGGTCGGCATCTTCGTCGCTAAAAACACCTCTTCCCGCATACCCCCCTGAAGAGCCTCTCCCACAAAACCCTCGCTTTCTCCTTGGTGATAGGGAAACGCTGTATCAACATAGTTGACCCCATGGTCCAGGGAATAATAAAGCATTTTCTTGGCTTCATCCTTATCGATTCTAGCCGCATCTCCTTTTATAACGGGAAGGCGCATACAGCCAAACCCCAAAACTGAAACGTCGATATCAATATTCTCCATTCTGCGAAATTTCATTATATATCCCCCACAATCAAGATAATGACTGAATCCATTCAACAATATCTTCGATCACATACTTTTCAACATTGCCGGGCTCAATGTATTCTGAAGGAAGAATGTCTCCTTCACCTTCCATGTAAATATGATTCAATTTAGGATACAGTTGGAAAGTAACCTCATCTTTTCCCTTTAGAGCTTCTTTCCATATTCGTAAATCCTCCTCTGTTGCCTGATAGTCCCTTTTCCCCTGTAAAATCAGCATTGGTACATCTACATAATGAGCAGCATAACTTGCCGCTTCATACTCATGCAGATCAAGCCAATAAGAAGCTGGATAGCCTAAAACGGTCTTTTCCAAAACTTCACCTTTTTCATAGATCTCTTTGAGCTCTTCTAGATCTCTTTCAATTCGATCCATAATGGATTTATCCTCGAACAAGAATTCTTGACCTTTTGAGTAAAGATACTCAAATTGGCTTTCTACCGCTTTTTCGATGGGCCTCGCTACTCCGGACATAATAATTAATCCGGAAACATTCTCTGATCTTTTTGCAAGCCGAGGCGATATAGTTCCACCAAGGCCATGCCCTAAAACCAGAATTTGCGAGTGATCCATATCCAGCCTATTTGTTAGAAGCTTCGCTGCTGCTAGGGCATCTTCAATGATGTCTTCTTCGGCCGTATATGTGTAATTGTTCGCAAAAGCACAGTTATACTCATAAGACCTTTTATTGTAACGCAAAACGGCTATCCCCCTGGAAGCTAACTCCCAAGATAAATCCCTGAACATCTTATTGGGACCGATTGTCGCATTTTTATCACTCAGCATTGAGTTGTGCACTAAGATAACTGCCGGAAAATTATCTCCCTCCGTCGGCAAAGTTAAAACAGCAGGGAGAGGATAGTCTCCGGCATCCACAACCAACTGAACTTCCTTGAAAGTTTCCTCGTCCACCTCAGGAAAACTTCCAGTCTGAACAAAAAACAGTCCGCTGACATAACCTTCATCATTCAGCACTAGTTTTGCATCTACCGCCTGCTCGCGAAACAAACAGGTAATATTGACAGTCCAATCGTTTCCTGACTCTTCTATTCTCGACCCGGCTTTTTTTAAAAAAGGACCATACTGATCCGTCAACCCTTCCCAGGTGGAGCGCAGTGTTCTTTCAGGAATGGCCTGGGCAAGCGTTTCATCGAGATATATCCGTGCCTCACCATAATTCTCACTACTTAAAATCTCAATAAACTCATTGGCAGTAAATTCGATTTCTTCCATGCTTTTACCGGACAAAGCATCAACTGACGAACAAGCGGCTGCAGAGCCGACTAATCCAAAAATCACAAAAACTATCAAAATTTTTTTCATTTGCATCCTCCTTGCTCTAGATCTCGCAGCTTGTATTAGTATCATCGTTCATTTTGCTTTGCTGCTTTCACTATTTTTTTTGTTCAAGCCGGTGTTTGATTTGAATCTCACCCATTTACCCATCTAATCTTCATACTCTTTCTTTATAATGTTCAAATACTTCTGAAACGGGATACACAAATCCTCCCGGCGGAGGGCAAATTCAACAGTAGCCTCTAAGAAGCCCTGCTTATCCCCGACATCGTATCTCTTTCCAGCAAATACATAAGCATACACAGATTCTCTGCAGGCTAGCTCTTTGATAGCATCTGTCAGCTGAATCTCTCCTCCTACTCCCGGTGGGGTATCTTTTAGGATCGGAAAAATTTCTGGAGTGAGTATATACCTTCCTAATACCGCTATGGAGGAGGGCGCTTCTTCTCTGCTTGGTTTTTCTACCAAATCATTGACCCTGTAAATACCTTCTTCTATCCGTTCCCCATCGATGATACCATATTTCCCAACATCCTCATCCACAACTTTCTGCACTCCGAGTATCGGCGCCTGCCAAAGGTCAAATACCTCTCTCATCTGCCCCAGACAAGGCTTTTCTTCATTATGTACAATGTCATCGCCTAGCAAGACGGCAAAAGGCTCATCTCCAACAAAGCTTCTAGCACATGAAATGGCATGACCTAGGCCTTTGGGTTCTTTTTGGCGGATATAATGGATATCTGCCATTTTTGATATTCTTTCTATTTCTTCTAGCTGTGACATTTTCCCTTTCTTTGTCAACTCCAATTCTAACTCGATCGATCGGTCAAAATGATCTTCAATGCTCTTTTTATTTCTTGCCGTAATAATCAAAATTTCGTCAATACCCGATTCGACAGCTTCCTCAACGATAAACTGAAGTGATGGTTTATCAACAATGGGCAGCATCTCTTTTGGCTGTGCTTTTGTGGCAGGTAAAAAACGGGTGCCCAGGCCAGCTGCCGGAATAATTGCCTTTTTAAGCTTCAAAGAATTACCCCCTTTGTCGTTTCATTTTCTCTGTATCCAGTCTATTCAAAAAAATAACTCGTTTTCTCTCTTTTCACATACTTATCGAAACATGCCAAATGGTAACTTTGATTGATGCGATTGATAGCGGAAAAACAAAAGACTGTTATTGTTCAGCCTAATTAGGGCTTGCTAACCAAACTGCCTTTTAAAAAAAATCAAGCTAAACCCGCAGCATACGGTCTTGCAAATAGTCTCCACAAAATTTGGGCAAAAAGAACTCTGAGCCGGTGCTCTAAGTTCATCACCAAAAAGTGCATGGCAATCATGCTCTCTGCGGTCTCTTTCAGTTTGGCATAGATCTTGTTAAGTCCATATTTTCTTTTTCCTTCCCCAAACTTTCCTTCTACCACATTGCCCATCCGCGCATCCAGGCGTTCAAGGGCTCTCTCTGCTTTTTGCATCTGAACATTCGCCGAGGGTCTGCCAAGTTTGGGTCCGCTAAGCCGGATGCCGTGCGTTTTGCAGAAGGTCAGGTTCTCTCGGTTTCTGTAGATCCTATCTGCCAATACGGCTTCCGGGTAGTAGCCGTGCCGCATTTTGTAGTGTTCGATGCTTTCAATGAGGGTATCTGCTTCGTTGTAGGCGTCCCAGGATAGTTTTTCAATCCGGCAGATTCCGTTTTCTACGCTGACGGCAACCTTTGCTCCGAATTCAACGGATGAACTTGCTTTTCCTCTTACAATCGGCCGTACATGTGGCTGGTACAGGCTGACAATCCGGTCCGTAACCCGATGGGTTTTCTCTCTGTACATTTTGTCCTGCTGCTGAAGCAGCGTGCGAATGGTTTGAAGCAGCTGTACTTGTCTTCGGCTTAAGGTATTCCGTATGGATGGGTCAGCTTGCAGCCATTGGTCTACATGGCGAAGATTCCGTTTGCAGTATTGCAATTGACGCTTAATTCCTTGACGAAGCCGGGCTTTTCTTGGATTGCGCTGTTTGGAGATGCTCAGATATGCTTTTCTGGCTTTTTGTCGGTAGGTTCTTGGTTTTTTACCTTGCTTGCCGTTGGCAAGGTGAAGGGTATCGATGATCTCTTCGAGCTTTTCCCGCGCCTCATTAAGTAGGCCTAGATCCGTTGGGTATTTGATATCCGCGGGGATGCAGGTGGCATCTAGGAGCAAGGTGCCTTGGTTGGGTTGGGTTTCTGCAGAGGGATCTTTTTCTGTAACTTCTCCTGTTGACGGGTTTCCCGAACCGCCCTGAGGGTTGTTGTCGTTGTTTTTTCCTGCCTCAGCGTAGCTTCCCGGCTGCTTTTCTGTCAAAAGCTGAGCAATGCGTTCGTTGATTTTCTCCAAGCGTTTTTTCTTGAATCGTTTACGGAATTTGACCAGTGCGGCCGGGGTAAACGGCGGTGTCAACTGGTATTCCTTTAAGCCGATGAACAGTTGGAGGTACGGGTTCTCCGTAATTTGCTGCACCAATTCGCGGTCGGTGTAACCACAGCGAGCCTGAATGATGAGTGAGCCTAAAGCCATGCGCACAGGTTTGGCAACATTGCCGCGATCACTGGGAAACATGAAAGCATAATCATCTTCGAATTCATCCCAGGGAATAAGTTTGGCCAGCTGTACCCAGCGGTTTCCGGCACTCAGTTTGCCGGAAAAAGGAAGAATGAATTCATCTATCGTGAACTGAGGGCTTGGTTTTCGATACATCTTTTTTCTCCTCCTCGTGCAAGGTTTTTAGGGGATAAATGGATATTCCCTTGCACTTATATTCAACAAAAGAGCCCTCAAACCCTTGTTATTGCTGGCTTTTTTGAACTTTTAGCAAGCCCTAA
>SLNR01000041.1 GCA_007132905.1 Candidatus Sumerlaeota bacterium
GGAAGTATCGAAACATCAGCATAAAAGAGCGTTGGTGTTAACTGCCCGTAAGTTTGTTCGACTGGTCTATGCCTTGCTGAGCAAAGGCCAAATTTACAGACCGGAGGTGATAAAAAACTAGTGGCCCCAAAACTTGAGTTGCATTTAATTCCAGTTAGTTCAATCACTAGCAGGGGGTACTTTTTGTTGCCTTTTTTCAAAGATCATAAATATTTTCCAGTTTTAAGGACTTGACAAATTACCGTGGGTCTTAAAAGATCTCCGATCGCGCCAAAAAGTTCATTTTTTTCAAAAAAAGACAACCGTTTACCGGGGGCTCAAGCAACTTCTTTTTTAGAAAACAGGTTCACCAATTTTTTGGCCAAAGGGAAGGCATAGGTAAACAGTCCCATCCCCATAAACGCTGTACACAAAATATAGAGGCCGCTGAAAATACGCAACGGGGCGGCCGCAAAACCCGCAGCAATAGCAGAAAACTCACCTCGGGGAATTAAGGATAACCCGGCGCGAACAGCACGAAGGGGGGTTAGACCAAAAAACAGCCCGCCGATAAGCCCGACACCGAATTTACCCAAGACCGACCATAATAACAATGCCAGCAAAACCGACACCATGGGAAATCCATGCCCTAATTGGATGGTGGACCCAAACCAAAAGAAAAAGAAAGGCAAAAGCAAATTTCTCACCGGCAAAAGAAGATGATCCAATTCGACGGACTGGCCCGTCTCAGAAAGCATCACCCCAGCCAAAAATGCGCCCATGAATTCAGACAGCCCCAACGCCATGGCAAACCCGGCGGTCAAAAGAGCCCACCCCACGGCAAACAAAGGCATAAAATCTTCTTCAAGATAACGGAAGAAAAACCCGCCGGATTTTTTAAACAAGAAACGACCCAAAAGTCCGCTGCCCACGCCCAAAAAAATCACTTTAAGCAGGATAATTGCCACTTCCGCCCCCTCAAGAGCGCCGCCTCCCTGCATACTGGCCATAAATGAGACAATCACCGGAGCAGCCAAATCTTCAAAAATGAGCAAAGCCAATATAAATTCTGACTCAGGCGCTGCTAGGCGGCGATTTTCTTCCATAAGTTTGATAATAATCGAAGAACTGCTGGCATAAGCTACCGCTCCGAGGATAAACGAAGTAAAAAAATCAAGTCCGAACAGCCTGGCTAAAAAAAAGCTGCCCACAAAACTTACCAGCAGATCCATCAAGCCCGCGGGCCAAATTTTCTGGGCAATTCCTATCATTCTTTCCACCGGAAACTCCAACCCTCTTAGAAAAAAAAGCAGGATAATCCCGATTTGGGCCGCCTGCTGCAGCGGTTCAGAATCAGCCGGAGAAAAACGAATCAACACCAAGCCCAGTAGAATATATGCTAGGGCCGATGGAAAGCGGAACCTTTCCGTCAGCACTCCCACAAAAAAGAAAGCCAACAAAAGAGCACCGCCTAACACAAGAAAAGTCCAGCTTCCGATCATGTCTTCCAGCCCCCGGGCACCCGGCACATTTTCTCTTGGCTGCACAGATCTTCTAACGATTTAATCTGATCTCTTCTTCCCACCACCATCAGCACATCAAGCGGCCGGACCACCGTATCGGCACCGGGACTTCCAATAATCTCTTCTCCCCGCTGTATGCCGATCACCGTCACCCCGAAAGTGTTTTTAAGGCTGCTGTCTTGTAAAGACATGCCCGCCAAAGGCGATTTCTCCCCGACCCTTACCCATTCAATAAAGAGATCGCCAAGCAGCAGTTCCATTTTTTCATCGGTAACCGGCTGATAATCAGAACCAGCTATAATCGCTCCGATCTTTCGAGCCTCATCGTCTTTGAGGCTGATAATGGTATCCGGTTCGTCATCTTCCGGATCCTCCATCAAATAGATTTCCCGACGGCCTGAATGATGAATGATGAGAGTCAATAATTTCCCGTCGGCTAGGTTCAAACTGTATTTCCTTCCCACTCCGGGTAAATCAACTTCCTTGATACGCACCATAAGTGCATCGCCGCCCTTCCTGCTTCTTCTTATTTAGAAAGGTTCTTTCTCTTTTGTATTCGTATTAAAGCGCCTCTCTCCTGCCCTTTGGCGGTAATTCTTCCTTCTTTACACTCATGCGAATATGTGGTAAGATTTTCCTAACAAGCCAATAACTTTTCTGCGAAAGGTTGTGCTCTATGTTTACTTTTAATAGTATTTTCTGGGTCTTTTTCATTGTTGTTTTTCTGGTTCCTTTTTTCCGCCAAAAGCAAATTGAAGCAGAACGTATGCGCACCATTCGCGATATCGAAAAAGCCCGCAGCAGCCGCCTGATCACCATGATTCACCGGCAGGAGGCCTTGGGTTTTTTGGGCATCCCGCTGCACCGCTTCATTACCTTGGAGGATTCTGAACGCATCCTGCGGGCGATTCGTTTTACTCCCGATGACATGCCCATCGACCTTGTTTTGCATACCCCGGGAGGCATTGTCCTGGCTTCAGAGCAAATTGCCCGGGCGCTAAAGCGGCATCCCGCGAAGGTGACCATCATGGTCCCCCATTACGCGATGTCGGGGGGATCCCTGATTTGTCTGGCGGCCGATGAAATTCTTTTGGACGAAAATGCCATGATGGGCCCTATCGACCCCCAAATCGGACGTATGCCGGCTAGCTCTCTTCTCAAAGTCATGGAAGATAAATCCATTAACGAAATGGATGATGAAACCATTGTCCAGGCGGATATGGCCAAAAAAGCCATCAGCCAGATTGAAGATACCGCCGCCAGTCTGCTTGATGATAAGATGGAAAAGGACGAAGCCCGAAAGATCGCCCGCAAACTAAGCGAAGGAAGGTGGACCCACGACTTTGCCCTGGTCTGTTCGGCGATCGGCGACATGGGTCTGCCGGTGGCCTGCCAGGTACCCGATTCCATCTACAAGCTCATGGATCTTTTCCCTCAACCCACCCGACAACCGGCCTCGGTGGAATTTATTCCCACTCCTTACCGGCGCCATAACAAACAAGGGGAGTAGGTATAACGATCAATTTGTCGCCTTATCCTATGATCAACCTCTTTTTATTCAACAAGCGCTTTTGCGTAACAACAGCCGCCCGGAAAAACTTTACCGGGCGGCTGTTTCTTGTTTTGTCTATTTTTTTTTACGATTCGCTTTTCTAAGAAGACTTCTTTTTCATTTCAAACGATTTGACGGGCGGGAAAGAACAATAAGAGAATATCTGATGCCTTTGGGCGGGCACCCCGGTCAAATAAATCAGCAGCGGCTCGTCCAAGATCCCCACCGGTGTTTTTTGCTTTCGTACCATTTTAAAGATCCTGCGCCGCTGTAAAGGATGCAGACGGCCCAAATAACAAATGACGACATTGGTTTTGTCCTCATCCAGTTCTTCAACTATACGGACAGGGTCCTCTGTCTGCCCCCAAATACAAACCACATGGTAGACCTCCTCGGCTGTACTGCAAGAAGAAGGATCCTTTTCATCTCCCAAACGCATCCGCACCCGATCCATTCGCCAACCCTTCTCATCACGGATGTTCGCAAAGGAATTTTCCCCGCCCGCCAAGGAAAATCCCGCAAACGACAAAATGCTCTTTAGTCTAGAGCCAAACAGCGAATCCGCCCCCAGCGGTTTTTGCTGCTTGAGCTGCGCCCAGGTCGACAGTACGCTTTTAATCTGATCGAGATGAGCCGCGGACATTTTATGATAGTCAATCCCGGTTAAGGGCTGCTTTTGCTTTATTGCTTTTTCTAGATTAGCATAGGGCTTTTCGTGGCGGCTTAAATAAGATTGAATCTGCTCTCTTTGTTTGATGTATGTTCGATGCACCATTTCCCTTTCATCATGGCAGCTCTTGTCTTTTTCGTCGCTTTTTTCCTCTCTTAAGCGTTCCGTAAGCTTGTTTAGGCAAGCTTCGATGACTTTGCTGTTTTTATTAGCAATCTCCTGATCAACAAAAATAATGAATTCTTTCTTCTCTTCTGAGTCAAAATTGGCATCCCTTTCGATCTTTTTCTTTACCTGCTGCCACCTGGCTTTTAACTCTGCAAACCGCTCCTGTCCGTCTACTTTTAGCTCTTCTTCTATATCAGCGAGCAAAGCGTCTAGGCGGTCGGCTTCTTTTTCGTCCGCTGCGGGCAGCGAAGCGAGCTGATGTAAATATTTCTCTTTGTCCGACTCTGTGATTCTCCTCTCACTAGCGGCTCTTTTTACCTTTTCCTGCACTTCTTCAAGGCGTTCTTGTCGCTTTTTTCTGCTTTCCTCCAAGCTTTTATTTTCATTGCTTTTTCCCTGGACTTCGGCTAAGCTGTTCATCATTTCGATCTGGCGGATATCAAGAGTCTTCTCTTTTGGGACATGTTCTGAGGCGGTGGCTTCATCGTCGTCTTTTGGGGCGGTAAGATCTATTTTGCCAGGAGCTTGTTGATCCGCTCGTTGTTTTTCTTCAGCTGCCTCCGGTTGACCCTCTTGACTTTCCTCCTGCTGATCAGGGGTTTTGGCCGTCTCTTGTTTTTCTGCTCTTTTTTCAAAAGATGTAGTTTCTTCTCTCTCTTTGGAAAATGCCTCTTCTAAAGAAGCCTCCCCCGCCAAAGAAGATGCTTTTTGTTCTTGATCTAATTCATCGTTTTTATCATTTTGGTCAAAGCTACTCTGTGTTTTGTCTTCTGCCCAGGCCTCGACTATTTCTCTACTAGTTTCTTTTTCTTCAGTCGTCTCTTCGCTATGGTCCGCTGCCTTCTCTTCTTTGACCTTTGGTTCTTTTGCCTGATGTTCTGTTTTTAACTTTTCAGTCGCCCGCTTTTCATCCGCTTGAATCTTTTCCTTTTCTTCCTCTGTAAAGCTCTCGTTTGCAGTCTTTTTTAAGCCGTCTTTTTGAGCAGAAAGGTCTTCTTTGGGCTCGCCTGCGGCCTCTTTTGATGTCTCTTCTGCGCCGGTGGCTTCTTCGTTTGCCAAAGGATCTTTTGTCTTTTCTTTTTCTTCGTCGGAGGGAAACAATTCACTGGCATTGATCACATCTAGTCGAGAGCGCAGGCGGTTAAACAACCCCCGCTTTTTCTCCCCCGGAGAGTGTGCCCGGTCTTTTCTTGACCCGATGGTTTCACGCAGATTTTGCTCCGTCGAAGACGGCTTTATTTCCTCTTGTGAAGCTGTTTCTTCAGGCCGGGACTCTTCTTCGTTTTCTAAGGACCCGTACTCTGCTTTAACCCATTCATCCACCGCTTGCACAAACGAAAGGCCTGCGTCAATATCCGGCACGGATGTTTTCTCATCCGCTTCTGCCTCTACTTTACACCAGGGCGCGCTTGATGTTTGGGTCCCGAACAATTCACTGGCATTCACCACTTCTCTGGGCGGCATAAAATCCGGGACCAGATCCTCCCTCATCTTTTCTTCGTTCTTATCCGGGGTGTCTTGGTCCTGTTCTAAACAGGACTCAGCCCATTGCTCTTCCCCATAAAAAGCCGCCTGGTAATCATCAAGGGCAAAGTGGTCCTCTTTTTTGTGGTTCTCTCCCTGGCCGTCCTCTGTTTTTTCCTTCGACTCAATAGCTTTCTCCTCTTGTTTCTTTTCGATCACCGCTTTATCCGGCTCTTCAAAAGAAGCACTTTCTGCACGTGTTCCTTTTTCGCTGGCTTTTTTGTCGGCCGCTTCATCTGTCAGAGAAAGCCTGTCTTCTTGTTCAAAGGTCCGGCCTTTTTCCGGTTCCGCTGCTGTTTTGTCGGCCGGCTGCTCTTCTTTGCCTTGGGGGTGTTTTGTCTTTTGTTCTTCTATCGAAGTAAACTCCGCCGCCAGGTCTTCATACAGGCTGCCGATGTGATTTTCCATATCCTCCAGGCGAGCGGCTATCTTTCGCCGCTCGTCGATGCTGTGAAACTTTTGGTTCTTACTATGCTGGTATTCATCCAGGTGCTCTTCCAAAGCAGTGAGTTTACAAGATGCTTTATCAAACCGCACGGTAAATAAAGCGCTGCTTTGCCATTTTTGTATATCCTCCAGGCCAAAATAGCGGATATCCTCTTCTTTTTTCTTAAGCCTTTCGAGCCTTTCTTCCAATTCCTTCTTCGCATCAATACGTTCTTTTTTCTTTGTCTTTGTAAGCTGGTGAAGTTCGCTCATGAAGTTTTCTGCCTGATCCCATTCTGCCGCCGCACCCGGCCAGGCTTTGACCTCTTTGAGCAGGCTCTGCCAGCGGCCGAGATTTTCTTGTTCTTCTTGGTTTTCTTTATGTTCTGTCTGTTCTTCTCGCATCATACATAGCTTAAGGGCCGCCATTAGCCGAATTTCATATTCTGTATGCTTGGTTTCTTCTTTAGCTTTTATTTCTTTAGCCCATCTACCGGCGGCTAAAATCACTTCGTTGTCTTTTTGCAAAAGATCTCTCTCCTCGGGGCTCAGGCGGACATGGGAAGAAACCAGATCATAAAGATCCGGTTTTAAACAGCGCCAGGAAGATAACACATCCCCGAAAGACTCTCGGCTGCTCTTTAAGGCTTTCATAAAGTGAATGATCAACAGCTCGGTGGGAGGTTCTTTCCCGGGCCGAAAGCCGGGAATGCTAGTGCTTTTAATGGCTCTTAGGTAAAAATCACGAATTGGCGACGATTCTTCTTCTTTCCCCGCCCTGAGCACTTCCCGAACTATTTTTTCTCGCAGTACCTGGGGTATAATCTCTTCGGAAAATATGAAGTGATGATAAGCCTGGTTCATGAAAATCCCCCTACTTTCCCTGCTTTACACCGCTTTAAGGCGGCTTTAAGGGCAGTAC
>SLNR01000050.1 GCA_007132905.1 Candidatus Sumerlaeota bacterium
GATCTTTTTGAACCGCTGCTGTCTTTAGAGCAGACATATGACGGGATTGTGTCCAATCCCCCGTATATTCCGAGTGCGACCATTTCTTCTCTGGATCGGGGGGTAAAAGATTTTGAACCTCGCCTGGCGCTGGACGGAGGAGAAGATGGTCTTTGTTTTTACAGGCGAATGGCGGCCTACCTTCCCATCCTATTAAAAAAGGACGGTTTTTTGGTATGGGAGACCGGGCATGATCAAACCTTAAGGGTAAAGAAAATAGTCGAAGAGACAAACTTGTTTTCAAAAATCTCCGTCAAAGAAGATTACGCAGGCCATCTAAGAATTATCATTGCTTCTTGAGCGGGGCAGGCGGTGTATAGACAAACTAGATCGACAGGGGAGGCTACTATGGAGCAAATGGTTAAGGGGACCTATGTTTATAAAGTGGACCCCGAAAAACCCGACCCAAATAAAATCGCAGCTTGCGCGTGGCTGCTGAAGACAGGCAAAACTGTGGCTTTTCCCACCGAGACGGTCTACGGTTTGGGAGCGGATGCTTTGTGCCCCGAGGCGGTGGCGGGCATTTTTGCTGCCAAAGGAAGGCCGTCGGATAATCCTCTGATTGTCCATGTGGCCAAAAGAGAGGATTGCGAGCTTTTAGCCGAACCCGTATCTGCTCGGGCCCGACGCCTGATGGAAATATTTTGGCCGGGGCCTTTGACTTTGGTGCTGCCGCGCCGTAAGGGGGTTTCTCCGCTTGTTACCGCCGGCCTTGATACTGTGGCGCTGCGCATGCCGGATCATAAAGTAGCCTTGGCATTAATTCAAGAGGCGAAAATGCCTATTGCCGCTCCTAGCGCCAATGTATCGGGACGGCCGAGTCCTACCTGTGCCGCCCATGTACTAAAAGACATGGCCGGCAGGATCGGAGCGGTTCTCGACGGAGGCGAGACGGGGATCGGGTTGGAATCAACGGTGCTGGATGTGACCCGAAAAGTGCCGGTCATTCTTCGTCCGGGCGGTATTACCCGTTTAGACATCGAAGCGGTGCTGGGAGAGGTGAAAGTCGAGAAAACACAAGAGGATGAGGCAATTTTTTTGCCCCGCTCACCGGGAATGAAATACCGCCATTATGCGCCCGAAGCTGATATGCTGGTCGTGGAAGGAAATCCTAACCGCACAGCCGAAGAAATCATCAAAGAAGCAAAAGCAGCATCAGCCGCCGGGAAAAAAGTGGTGGTCCTGGCACCAAAAGAGCATCTCTTTCGGTATGAAGGTTTTTGGGCGGTATCCATGGGACAGGAAAAAAAACCGGAAACCATTGCGCGCCGGTTATATAAACTGCTCAGAGAGATGGATGACCTGCGGGTGGATTTGATTTTAGCTCAAGGCATCGATTCTTCCGGCATCGGAGCGGCGATCATGAACCGGCTGCGCAAGGCTTCGGGTTTTTCCATCCGCCGGGTGTAAACTTGTTTGGCACTCAAGTGTAAGAGGAGGGAAACTATGGAGAAAAAGATCCTTATTGTCTGTACCGGCAATACCTGCAGAAGCCCCATGGCCGAGGGAATACTAGAGAAAATGGCCGAAGAGAGGGGTCTTCTTTTAGATGTTTTTTCCGCCGGGACTGCCGCAAATGAAGGCGATGAGGCGGCCGAACAGGCTGTAGAAGTTTTAAAAGAAAAAGAAATTGATTTGAGCGGGCACCAAGCGAAGCCGTTAAATGAAGAAATGATCAAAGAGGCAGATCTCATTTTGGTCATGACAGAACGCCACCGGGAGGCGGTGCGGCTGTTAATACCCCAGGCAGAAGAGAAAATCCGTCTGCTTCATATGGAAGACCCTTTCGGGCAGACAGTAAAGGTGTATCGAAGGTGCGCAGAGAAGTTGGAAAAAGATTTAGCTGGTATCCTCAGTGAGCTGGAAAAAGAAGAAAACGGAAGCAGCAGGAAAAAGGGGACTTGAGAAGAATACAGTCTTACAGTGTAACCGTGAAGGAAGTACAGAGAAAATGCCTGTGCTGTAAGAGCAGGAAAAGCAGAGGCCGTGAATAAAAAGCGGGGGTGAAAAAATGAAGATTGCCATTGGGAGCGATCATGCAGGTTACGCACTCAAGGAAAAGATCAAAGAACTACTCACTGATTTAGATTTGGGTTTCACTGATTTTGGCACCATGTCCCTGGATGCCGTGGACTACACCGATATCGGGGCTAGAGTGGCCGAATCGGTGGCTTCCGGAGAGTTGGAGCGGGGGATATTAATCTGCGGGACGGGGATCGGGATGAGCATCACTGCTAACAAAATCAAGGGAGTAAGAGCGGCCTTGTGCCATGATCTGTTTTCCTGCCGGTTATCAAGAGAGCATAACGATGCCAATGTGCTGGTCATGGGAGAAAGAGTGATCGGGCACGGGCTGGCACTGGAAATTGTGCATACCTGGCTTCTTTCTGAATTTATTGGCGGAAGACATGCCCGCCGGGTCCAAAAGATCAAAGACTTAGAAGATAAGTGAACGATAGGGGGTTTGACATGAGTTCTTTGAGAGAGGTGGATCCAAGTGTTGCCGAAGCAATAGAGAAAGAGATTCTCAGGCAGAAGGAAAAGATCGAATTGATCGCATCGGAGAATTTTGTCAGTCCGGCGGTATTAGAAGCGCAGGGCTCTGTTTTAACCAACAAGTACGCAGAAGGATATCCCGGCCGTCGCTATTACGGCGGCTGCGAGTATGTGGACATTGCCGAAAGTTTGGCCATTGAAAGAGCCAAGCAGGTGTTTGGGGCAGACCATGCCAATGTGCAGTCCCATGCGGGGGCGCAGGCAAACACCGCTGTCTATTTTGCCATGCTGAAACCAAACGACAAGGTATTGGGCATGAGATTGTCCCACGGGGGCCATTTGACCCATGGAAGTCCGGTGAATATTTCAGGCCGGTATTTTTCTTTTTGTTCTTACGGTGTCGACAAAGAAACAGGGCAGTTGGATTATAAAGAATTGGCAGTAACGGCAAAGAAAGAAAGACCTAAAATGATCATTGCCGGGGCCAGTGCTTACCCCAGGATCATAGATTTTAAACGCATCGGCGACATTGCCAGAGATGTCGGTGCCTACTACATGGTGGACATGGCTCACATTGCGGGTCTGGTGGCCTGCGGTCTGCACCCCAGTCCGGTTCCTTATGCGGATGTGGTGACCACCACCACCCATAAAACCTTGAGAGGACCCAGGGGCGGCATGATTTTAAGCAGCAAAGAATGGGCCAAAGAAGTGGATAAGGCGGTTTTCCCGGGCACCCAGGGTGGGCCTTTGATGCATATCATCGCAGCCAAAGCGGTGGCGCTGAAAGAAGCCATGATGCCTTCTTTTGAAGAGTATCAACGGCAGATCATCAAAAATGCCAAAGCCATGGCCGACAGTCTTATGGAGCGGAGGTTTGATTTGGTGTCCAATGGTACCGATAATCATCTGATGCTGGTGGATTTGAGAAACAAAAACATTACGGGCAAAAAGGCCGAAACCGCTTTGGATCTGGTGGGAATTACGGTGAATAAGAACGCGGTACCCTTTGATACCCAAAAGCCGGCCATCACCAGCGGTATCCGCATCGGAACGCCGGCTGTCACCACCAGGGGCATGAAAGAGCCGCAGATGCAAGAGATTGCTCATCTCATTGCCGATATTGTGGAAAACCCCGAGTGTGCAAAAACAAAAGAGAACGTTCAGCAAAAAGTGAAGGAAATCGGCGAACAGTTTGGACTTTATGCCGGCTGATCTAGATAAAGGAGCAAAAAACCGTGGAACAAGTACACCGGATCGACCATCCCCTGATCACGCATAAAATGACCCACATTCGAGACAAAAACACCGGCCCTAAGGAATTTAAGGAGCTGGTGGAAGAGGTGTCTCTTTTGCTGGCCTATGAAGTGACACGGGATTTGGCTTTAGAGGAAGTCACGATAGAGACACCTTGTGCCTCAACCAAAGGGCGTGTGCTGGCCGGCTGCAAAATCGGTATTGTGCCTATTTTGCGGGCGGGTTTAGGTATGGTGGACAGTATGCTGACCTTAATTCCCCACGCCAAAGTGGGGCATTTGGGCATCTACCGGAACGAAAATTCGCTAGAGCCGGTGGAATACTACTGGAAGCTGCCTCAGGATATTTCAAAAAGAGAAGTGATGGTGGTGGATCCCATGCTGGCTACTGGTGGCACGGCGGTCGCGGCCTTGCGTTTTTTGCGTTCCAAAGGAGTCCGCAAAATGAAGTTTGTGTGTTTGATTTCGGTTCCGGAGGGGATCCGGGCCGTTAAAGAAAAGTTTCCTGAGGTGCCTATCTACACAGCGGCGATCGACAGCCATTTGGATGAAAGAGGCTACATTATACCGGGACTAGGGGATGCCGGTGACCGCTTATACGGGACCGAGTAAACAAAGCAGGAGGAATGGCGATGAGCAGGCCCTCGTGGGATGAATATTTTATGCAGGTTACACGTGTTGTCGGATCACGGTCCACTTGTTTGAGAAGGCAGTTAGGAGCCGTGATTGTCAAGGACAAACGAATTTTATCGACGGGTTACAACGGACCCCCCAGCGGGCTTGATCATTGTCTTGATGTAGGCTGCCTCAGGCAGCAGATGGAGATCCCTTCAGGGGAACGATTTGAGCTCTGCCGGGGGCTGCACGCCGAGCAAAATGCCATCATTCAAGCGGCTTACCACGGTGTCAGCATCCGTGATTCTGTGATTTATTCTTCGGCACAGCCTTGTGTTACCTGTGCCAAAATGATCATCAATTCCGGCATAAAAAGAATTATTTATGAAGAAGAATATCCCGACGCCCTGTCCCGCCGGCTGTTAGCGGAGGCAGGGATCGATATGATCCGGTTTAAGGAAGGTGAATAAAATGGAAACCAAGACCATTGGCCTGCCGAAACTCAATAAGCTATATCCTACTTTGGAATCTACGGCTTTAAAGCTGATGGAAGAGGCGGGGGAATTAAGTGAAGCAATCGGCAAGTTCAGGGGCATGAACGGAGAAACAGTGGACCTTGAAGACCAGCAGGTGCTGAATCTTGTGACAAGAGAGCTTTTGGATGTGGCCCAGACGGCGATTACCATGATGTTTGTCTTGGAAGAACAGCATGGGGTTGATCTAAACCGCTCTTTAGACGAGCACTTGGAAAAACTTTTGGAAAAAGGATACCTTCGGTTTGGATCATAAAGCGGCGCAACCAAATCCAAAACTCCTTCGTCAAAGCATGGCCTAGATAAGGATTGACATCATGGACGCTGCAGGCGTACAATAGAGAATAATCACTGCCTAGATCAAGACAAATTAGTGCAGCAGGGGGAGGAGAAGAAGGTGCATCATGCCCTATACGCTTTTTTGGCGGCCCTGACAGTTACTTATATCACGACTCCGCTGGTAAAGACCCTGGCGCTCAGATGGGGCATCATGGACAGCCCGGGCGATCGGAAAATTCATACCCGACCTATCCCCTATTTGGGAGGGCTGGCGATTTACGCGGGTTTTTTACTGTCGGCGGTTGTTTTTTTGGGAGTAGGCGATCGGCAGATCACGGGCATTTTGCTGGGAGCTACTTTGCTAATGCTGCTTGGTACGGTGGACGATATGCACTCGCTGTCGGCCAAGTGGAAATTTGTGGGGCAATTGCTTATCATCACTTGGGTGGTAGGCTATTTTGATGTGCGAATCTGGTGGATCACCTATCCCTTTACGGGGATGGTGTACCTAGGCAGTTTAAGCCTGCCTCTGTCCGTATTATGGATTATCGCGGTGGTCAATACCGTCAATCTCATCGACGGTCTGGACGGACTGGCGGCCGGCGTGTCGTCGATTGCGGCGATCTCTTTGTTTTTGATTGCCTGGCAGCAGGGGCAGTATCCGGTGGCCGTGCTGTCGGCGGCACTCATCGGAAGTTCTTTGGGTTTTCTTCGCTACAACTTTAATCCGGCCCGTATTTTCATGGGCGATTCGGGCAGCATGCTGCTCGGGTTTGTCCTGGCGGCGATTTCGGTGGAAGGGGCCCTAAAAAGCGTGGCTACCATTGCTTTGCTTGTTCCGATCCTGGCTTTGGGGCTGCCGATCTTTGATACTTTATTTGCCGTAATTCGACGGTATACAAACGGCCGGCCCATTTATGAAGCCGACCGCAGTCACCTGCACCATCAACTGTTGGATAAAGGACTGTCGCAGCGTCAGGTGGTGCTGGTTTTATATGCCATCAGCGCCGCATTAGGTTTGTGTGCGGTGCTGATCACCAGTGTGGACGGGTACTGGCCGGTTTTGTTGATTTTGATCCTTATAAGTCTCCTTTCTTATATGGGGGCCAAAAAGATGGATCTTTTCAGTATGAAGCAGGAAGAATAAGAACAAGAGGAGCGAAAGCATGAAGAAAGTGATGACGATCTTTGGAACCCGCCCGGAAGCCATAAAAATGGCGCCTTTGGTGCTGGCTTTAAAAAAAAACGCGCCAGAGCTGACTTCCCGGGTGGTCGTCACGGCCCAGCACCGGGAAATGCTCGATCAGGTGCTGGACTTTTTTCATATTACCCCCGATTATGACTTGGACATTATGCAGAACAGGCAGTCACTTACCTCCATTACGGTGCGGGTGCTTAAAGGCCTGGAAGCTGTTTTAAAGAAGGAAGCGCCGGATGTGGTACTGGTTCACGGGGATACAACGACCACCATGGCGGCTTCTCTGGCGGCTTTTTATCAAAAGATTCCGGTGGGACATGTAGA
>SLNR01000152.1 GCA_007132905.1 Candidatus Sumerlaeota bacterium
AAAAAAGAATACTTCACTCGAGGATCCACTGCGCTTTTGGACGCCGTCGGAAAAACCATCACCTATGTGGACCACCGGATTGACAACGCACCTGAAGACAAAAAACCGGAGAAAGTCATTTTTGTCATCACCACCGACGGTCTAGAAAACGCCAGCCAGGAATACACAACAACCCAGGTAAAAAACATGATATCAAGACAGCAGGAGAAAAAAGGCTGGGAGTTTGTGTTTTTGGGCGCCAACATCGATGCCGCCCGGGAGGCGGAAAACATCGGGGTATCCAAAGAAGACTCCATGCAGTTTGAATCCACCAACGAAGGGGTCGACAAAATGTACGCAAACCTTTCTGAATATATCAAGGAAAAAAGAAAATAAAAAAAAGGGATGGGTGAGCCGATCACTCATCTCTTTTTCTTTTCATACCGCATACCGCCTGCTTTTCCCGCCCCTCCGGTTCAATACCGCTCCGGTCGGTTATACTCTATATCCTCCACCACAAAACGGTACCAAAGCCAGTCCCCTTCTTTCAATTTCCAGGTAACCCCGCCTTCGGTGGGCACTTTCACTCCCTCAAACTCTTTATAATCGTCGACTGTAATCAGCCAGGTCTCTTTTCGGATAACACCGTCAAAATCACCGAATCGTTCCGCTTCAAAGGAAACCACCTGTCCCCTTTCATTGAATTGAAAAACACCAGAAGCCTCGATCCCTCCGTAATTCATGGTGGCCCGGGCCCGGTGGGAATCTATTTCTTCCCAGGTAATGGCCTCATGCACCACCGCGTCGGGAAACCAAATGGTTTCGGCCAGATACCGCAGCAAAGAACCTTGATCGATTTCTTCCCCGCTGGCATCGGCAACGGTAAAAAGAGAAAGAGCTTTGATCAGCATATTCCCTCTGCCATCCTGGTATTGATCTCTTCCCGCAATATGAATCAAGGGGGCTGCTTTAATCCTGGCTTTCCATACAAAGCCCGGCTTGTCGGTGGTAAAATACTGCTCGGCTGACACCGGCATCCAGCGGCCGGCAGGATCCAGGCGCATCCGGGCTGTTTGTTTGGTACGCACCGCTTTGGTTCTTTCTTTCCCTATAACTCCCGCATAAGATAACCACTCTTTTACCACTTGCGGAAGCCCCTCGATGTCTTTTTCGGTAAGCACCCCGGACGGCTCTTTTACTTGGTGAAATAGTAATTTCACATCCTGTGCCGCCTGCCGGTCAAAAACCGACTCTCCCGCCTTGACACTGACCCAAAAGACTGCCAAAAGCAAACATACAACCGTCAAGACCTTTTTTAGCTTGGGCAACACACTCTCCTCCCTTGCCTGAGTGCTGGGAAATTTTGCCTCTTACTTCTCCGCCTATATTCCGAAAACCGGCCCCCTTGCTCTGCGGCAATAATCTCGTTTCCTTATCTCATATTTTCGGATCACCCCGACCGGATTTGACCGCCCAAACACTTGATAGCAAGATCAGGTAATTTAAAACCCGGTGCAGCAAACTCATCTTACGATGATCTTTCCTTCACAACAAAATATCTAAACAGAATCTACCTAAGAATTTCTTATCCTGCATTCTTTGCATATATTCCTGCCGGTCGCACAAACACCCAACTCTTGTCTGCCCCGGCACAAAAACAACGATCCTCATTCCAAAACCACTTCCTCACCTTAAAAACAAACAGTTTGGCCAAGGCTATCATAAAACTTGCCGCCCCTATTTTTCTTGCACCTACAGCGGGGGTGCCAAGAAAAGAGCGCCGTATACCAGGGATCCTAAAATCACAAAGGCCGGATGAATCTTTCTTATTTCCATCAGAAAATAACTGGCTGCGATTAGCAGCAGAGTCTGGAGCAGCCCGCTGCCGGCATAAGAAGACTGGACAAACCTTACCGTCATGGCCCCCAGCAGCACCGCAATGGTAGGCCGGACAATCATGGAAAGCAGCTTTACTTTCGGGGAATCCTTAAATCGATAAAGCAGACTCAACAGCACAATCATTAAAACCATGGAAGGCAAAATGGTCGCCACAAGACCAATCGCGGCCCCTAAAACGCCTCCTTGTTCAAAACCGATAAAACCGGCCATTTTGGTAGCAATCGGTCCGGGAAGGGCGTTTCCTAAAGCCAACACTTCCCCGAATTCTTCCAGTCCCATCCAGCCGTAGCGGTGAACCACTTCATATTCGATCAAAGGGATGATAGCCGGGCCTCCGCCGTAACCAACAATGTTGGGTACAAAAAAAGCCAAAAACAACTGCCAGTAAATCATGAGCGCCCGCCCCCTTCGCCACTAGGATCCTCACCGGAGCTAGGTTTGATAACCGCAAAAATAATCAAGGCAAAAATCACCAGAGCAGGATGAATCCCTATGATTTGAATCAACAGATAAGAACCGACCAAAAGAACAACCATGGGCACTTCTCCCAGATCCCTTACCGCTCTGATGACAAAATTTTTCGTAAGCACGCCCAGCAGCACCGCCACCACCGGCAGCACGCCCCGGGTCATGCCTTCCACCCAGGGGTAATGCCGAACGGTGGCCAGAGACGCCAGCAGGATGATCATCAGCCCCACCGTCGGCAGCACAGTCGCCGCCACGGCATTGAGCATCCCCAAAACCCCGGCCTCCCGGTAACCGATATAGCCCGCCATCTTGGTCGCGATGGGTCCGGGCAAGGTGTTGCCGATCGCCAACGTATCAGAAAATTCATCGGCGCTCATCCATTTGTGATTTTCCACTACTTCTTTATACACCAGGGGGATCGACGAAGGCCCGCCCCCGTATCCCAGCATGCCGACTCGAAAGAAAGCCAAAAACAAATCTTTTTGTTTCATATGAAGTCCTCTCTCCTCTTTTGCTTTTGCTTGATCATTCACCGCCATCTTGTACTTCTTTCCTAAATAAAAGCTATAAAGCTTCTATTGTGCCGAATCAAAGAGCCAGGATCTCTTATTCTTTTTGTATTTTCTCTTCCGTGACTTCAAGCAGCCCTCTGTTTTTCATCCACACAAACGCTCCGCCTGCCACTAACAGCTCGGCTGAAAAACCGGCCAACTGTCCGGCGGCTCCAATGACACTGCCCCAATGGGGAAAGTAAAAGACACCGATCAGTACCATCAAAGTAACGGCCAAAAGGTTTCCGGCCTTACAGAGGCTGACAATGCGGGTGTGTTGATTGACTAATAGAATGCCCATAAAATATTCCTGCAGGCTCATAATCAAAGGCATCACGCAAAGTACCCGCAGCGCCCGCAGCACCGGAAGCAGCATTTGATCGCTCACGCCGATGAGATAAGTCAGTACAAAATGTCCCAAAGGGGTAAAAGCAATGGCTGCCAAAAGCAGCGACCCGGTCAAGCCAAACCCCTTGGCAAACCGCCTGACCTGGGCAAAACCCTCTTTTTCTCTGACAAATACCATGGTGGCTTGATGGACATTTTGACACGGTGCAATAAAAATCCAGCCTACGGCCGTCGCCACCGAATAGGCAGCCAAAGCAATGGCGGGATCAAGACTTCTTGACATCCCGGCGGTCATAATAGGTCGGGTAAAGCTAAACATGATGCCGGCCAGCAGCAAAGGATAAAAGAAAGTCGCTGCCCTGGAAAAAGTAAGATCTTTATCGCCGGGATCTTCTACTCCGTCCGGCGGTTCTACCAGACGCCGACCCCGAAACATGGCGTAGAAGGCCTCCATCCCGATGCCGGCCACAATAGTCACCCCGCCCACATAGCCTCCCCGAACCAGGTCAAACTGAGTAAACACAAAAATCAAAGTTACCATTAAGGCAATCCTGGCAAACATGGCCTGGGTAACAAAAAAAGTGCGCTGTCTGGTAATCAACACGCCGTGATACAAAGAACGGATACAGGACACAATCGGCATCAACATCACAAACCGAAACACCTGAAGGGTCGGCAGCATTAAATTATCCGGCACTCCCAGCAGCTGAGAGAAAACAAAAGAACCAAACGGAGTAAAGGCCACCGCTAAACTAATCAACGACAAAAACCCCACCGTCAAGCCCGCCACGTTGCGGACCACCGCAAAAGAGCGAGGGCCCTTAAAAAGGGCAATGGACATTTGGCGGGCCAACACCATGGGTGCCTCCATAATGCCTATGACGTTCAATGAAACAGCATAAGCCGCCATGGATATTTCCGGCAGATACGTGCGGGCGATGCCGGCCGCAATAATGGAATGCGACATCATCATCATCATGGAGGTAAGACCCAAAGGAATAAAAAAAGTAAGGATCCGTTTTATGGTTACCACTTCCTGATCGAGACGGTTGTTTTTTTCTGTTTTTTCATTTTTTCCCGACATGCCCATACCTCCATTCCCAAACATGCAATCATTCTTTTTCTGTCGTTCTATCCCTTCTTCGAAAACAAAAAAGTTCCTATCCTTCTTTTAAAGGACTGACCTAACAGACAGAGAAACCAATCATTAATCGAATGTAAAAAGGCGGTGTTTTTTTGATTGTCCATGAAAAACTCCAGCAGAGCATTGACATTCTTCAAGAAACCGATATTGACCTCTGGCTTACATTGGTAAGAGAAACAGCACAGATGAGTGATCCTTCCCTGCCTTTTATAGCCGGCACCAACATTGTCTGGCCGTCCTGTTTTATCATAAGCTCCTGCGGCTGCAAAATTGCCATCGTCGGCACAGGTGATGCCAACAACATTCGCCGTCTTGACGCCTACGACGAAATCATCAGTTATGACCAAAGTATACAACCCCCACTGATCTCGGTGCTCGATCGATTTAACCCGAAAAGAATCGGCTTGAATTACTCCGAAGATAACAACACCGCCGATGGACTCACCTACGGCCTTTATCTGACACTTAGACGTTTACTAAAAGATACGCCTTATCCAGAACGATTTGTCAGCGCAGAGCCTGCCGTTATGAGAATTCGCGGGCGCAAGTCACAGAGCGAAGTGACTTTGATCGAAAAAGCCATCCACAACACCCTGGTTCTTTTCCAGGAGTTTTCAGAACAGGTGAGCACCGGCTGGACCGAAAAAGACGTCCACCGTTTCCTGAAAAGGCGCATGACTGAGATGAAGGTAGAACCGGCCTGGGATAGAGAATACTGCCCATCGGTCAATGCCGGCCTTGATTCTCTGCGGGGACACACACCGCCGGGAGAAGTGGTTATTAAACCGGGGCACATCCTGCGTTTGGATTTTGGTATCAAGCAAAACGATTATTGTTCTGATCTTCAGCGAATCTGGTACTTTCTCAAACCCAATGAAAGTGCCCCTCCTGAAGATGTGCTGGTAGGCTTTGAGACCGTCCAAAAAACCATTATGGAAGCCTCAAAGATGATCAGACCCGGCGTCAGGGCCTATGAAATCGACGCCCTGGGAAGAGAGATCATCCAAGAGGCCGGCTATCCTGAGTTTATGCATGCGCTAGGCCATCAGGTAGGTCGCAATGCCCATGACGGAGGAACGGTCATTGCCCCCCGCTGGGAAAAATACGGCCGACGTCCGTATGACACTCTAGAGGCTGATCAAATGTATACCCTGGAGCTGGGGGTTCAAACCAGCGCCGGGTATGCCGCACAAGAGGAAGTGGTCTTAGTCACCGGCGCCGGCTGTCGTTTCCTCTCTGAACCTCAAAAAGAAATCTACTTAATTACCCTATCAAGATGAGTCCTTGGCTAACCGGTAACAGCACAACCCAGCAAAAGCCCGGCAAAATACAAAAAGGGCCCTTGTAACGCTGCCCTTCGCTCCTTCTCTCGCTTTCTTTGACAATGTCAAGATCATTTAAAACCAGTGGGCTTCTTTCATTTCTTCAATCCAGGAAATCACCGCTTCTACCGAAACGGCCTGTTGGACTTGCCCCACGTCTTTGTAGGCCTGAAAATGATCAAGCAGCGGAAAACCGAGCAGAATCACATCTTTCCCGCTTTTAAGGGCCAGTGCAGCTTCTGACAGTGTTCCGGCGCCGCCGGGCATAATCACCACTACATCGCTTGACAGCACATTGATGCTGTTGCGAGCATCCCCCATGCCCGTCAAAATGGGAATATCCACATATTGAGACATCCTGTTCGTATCGCTGTCAGGCAGTATTCCGACGGTCAGTCCCCCTGCTTCTCGGGCACCTTTGGCAGAGGCTTCCATAATGCCTAAGTTTCTACCCCCATTGAGCAAAACCCAACCATTTTCGGCAATTCGTTTTCCCAAATCATAAGCTTGATCTGTAATCTGACGCGGGATGCCTTCCCCGCCGCCCATGACGCCTACAATAAATCTCTTCACCTGCGATCACTCCCTGACAGCTCTTTCTTTTTCTGCTTTGAAAAGCCTTTTCTCCCTATTTTGATACTTGTCCTGCCCATGCCGGTAGTTTAATTCTGTTTTTTGCTCTTGTTTAAAAAACCAACGACATATGATAGGATATGATTATGTTTCTATATCATCAAGGCTTTCCCTGTCTTTTCGGTAAAAAAAACGCAAATATTCATGAACCGGACGTTGATTGTAACCACCCATTAACAAAAAAGTAGGATGATACCATGCTTATTCTTTCAGGACTTCTTTTTACCATATTGATTGCCCTGGCTGCCTCGGCTATTCATATCATTTATCCGCCCATCAGTGCTGTATTGATAGCAGTTTTAGCCGGCATGTGCCTAAAAAATATCACAGGGGTTCCGGCCTCTTTTCAACCGGGAG
>SLNR01000115.1 GCA_007132905.1 Candidatus Sumerlaeota bacterium
ATTCGACACAGCAACTTCGATGCAGTTTCATCTCAGTGTTTCACTTCCCGGCCATTGGTTTGGCAAAAAACCGCATATGTCCTAAATTCCTGGCTTTGGCTGATGCATAAGCAAAAGCACGCGCATAGTCAATTAAGTATAAATAATCTTGCTTCATCCAATAGATAAATCTTAGTAAGCGGTATCAAAAGTTTTCAAGAAAGGATTTTCAATGAGGAAAAAGAATGTTTATTCAAGGAGGGACACATGGCTGAAGCGAGGCGAAAAGTGGGCCGGTTAACCGGCGAGATGATCGGGTGAAATTTACAGAATTTTTCGGGCTTGCGAAAAATGAATCAAGCAGATTGCAACCACTTTCAGCAAAACTTAAAAGTCATAAAACCAGCCAGGCAGCATTGGAGCCGGTCATCATCAAAATCCAACGAAAAAAGTGTCCAGTGAAAACGTTTGCGGCTGCGGCAAATGGATGTATTTTGTACCGCCTATCCTGCCTGATGATGGCGCCTGCTTACCGTCGTGGTCCGTCGGGAGATTTCCCGCAGCAAAACCGAAAAGGTCTGCGTCGATTCACGGATAGCATGGATGTATATACGATTCACTCTAATTAAAACGCAGCCGAGATACCCCGGACCGTCCATTAAGCTACTTGCTCAGGCACTCAAACACAGTAAGCAAGGGCTAGGTCTGTGAGCAGCTGTCAGGGTGATTAGCATGGAAATAAGAGCACAGCTATGTCCTAGAGAAAACTTTTGTCATGAATTGCTGCAAGCAAGGATGTCAGATGACCAAACAGGAGATTATCCGCGCCGGTGGGGGCGTCCCTTTACAGATGCTTACGCATTAACTTATTGGAAACTGCTTGCATACGCTTTTTTGCAGGCGAAAGAGAACAAGCTTCGGGTAAGGGGACAGAAAAAATTTCCAGGTTTTAAGGAAGATCTTATCGGCAGGAATGGATCTTCTACGCCAAAAAATCGCGCCGAATCCGGGTGTTTTACAGACGAAGACAATATCCTACATAAGATGCCTTGTCACGGACACCTGGCTGTCCACCAGGATGCATGGATAAGTACGAAAACCGAATCTGACAGGAAAAGACTTATCTTTTAACAATCAAACGGTTAGAATTTTTTATAAATCAGGCCTCAGTCATTGGGCAGGAGCGGGGATTGAGCCGCAAAACGGATTCTAAGTGGTTTCAAGAAGAAAATGATTCTTATCTGTATGCTTAGGGCTTTCGCCAACTCTGTCAGGGGTCTTGAGCAAACGGTATTGAGGAGGTGATTGAAAATGAAAAAACTCACATCTTTAGCCGGTACAGTTTTGCTGATTCTTGTGTTGACCCTGTCCGGGTGTCAGGACTCGGCGCCGGTCAATGATGCCACCGGCGACGCTGAGGTGGTGGTCGAGGTTACGGCAAGCAACTATGCTTTTGACCCGGAAATCATTGCGGTGGAAAAAGGACAGATTGTGCGCATTGAACTGACGATTACGGAAGGGACACACGACTGGGTGGTGGATGAATTCGATGCAGCCACTTCTGTGGCTGGTGCGGGATCCACGGTTGCGGTTGAATTTGAAGCTTCCCAGTCCGGCGAGTTTGAATACTACTGCAGCGTGGGCAACCACCGCGCTTTGGGTATGGTAGGAACTTTGATCGTTGAGGATGAATGATGCCCAGGCTCATAGGAAGAAGAAAAATCCGGGCAAGAGGAACCCTTGGTGCATGTTCGGCGATGACTCTCTTGTGACCCCGACTGCTAAAGCTCATCGGGTTGTCGCCGGGATTCGATGGTGGGAAACGCCACCGGACCGCTTTGTCTGATCTTTGATCCCGACTATATTACCAACCACATGTGAAGGAGGGATTTCATCATGAAGAAGAATATCCTGTTACCTGTCATCATCGCGGTTGTCGTAACGGCGGCTGTCGTTTGGGGATTGGCGTCGCTGTTTTTGCCTCCGGAAACAGCCGATGCCAGAGTGGAGGAACTGAAAGAGGAAGTGCAGATGCTAAGAGAAGAGAAGGAAGAACTGGCCGGCCGGTTAATCGCAAAAGAAACAGAGATCGAGGTCCTGCAGGGAAAACTGGATGAGCTGGAAACAATATTGATCAGCCACCAGCCGAAAGCAGGGTGGGAGCAGTATTTCCCGACCCACGACAGTACGACATTAGCAGGAGAGTCGGTTCAGGATGTAGAGGCCTTGTTGGGGGTTCCGCCCGTGTTGATTCGCAGCATTGCACAAAACGAGGAGTTTAACCGGGAAATCTGGATATTTATGCCCTACGAGCAAGACCCTACAGGACTGTATTTGTATTTTAAGGGCAACCAGTTATGGCGTTCACAGTTGGATGAATTTACCGGCTTGTATGGATCGGGGCTTTTGCAGTATGAAGACTTCTGGATGAATTGAGGAAGGCTTGTGCTTTATAAAGCCCCGCCAAAGCATGGTTTTCTGGACAAGAAGAAAAGACCCGGCACCGGCTCCAAACGACGCGGGCAGTGCAAGAAGCAAACCGGCTGCAGAAAAGAACCCTAAAGCAAGTCTCTGTCCATCATTGTCCGCTTACAACACTTCTAGCCGTCGGCGGCGGCTTAAACAAAATATCACTTGCCGCCCTTAACCACCGATGGGTTTTCGGGCAAGGGCAGGTCGGTGCCTGTCCGGTTCACTTTACAGACGACAGCCAAGGGATTTTTGATTCACCAGGCGCTTACAGAAGATCGTTTTGCTCATTAAAAGAGGGAGGTAAATCCATGGCAATTCAAGTCAAACGCAAGGATATTAAATTCTATCCCAACTCCAAGAGAGTCATTACACGGTTTTTTCTCTTCGCCGATGAAAAGAGAAAGAAGGGGATCATCACCAGGCTGCTTTCTATGCCCGATGAAGAGGCCAAGGCTATCTTAGACCGGGTACTGATTGATTTTTCCGACCGCCACCGAAATATCGCCAAAATCTTAATGAAACACTATGACTATGTCAAGGACATACTAGTTCAAATGGACTTGGACCCTGAAGGGGTATCGCATACCAAGAAACTGCTGATCGGCTCCTATTTCACCAAAGAATTCTCCATTGAATCTTCGGCTATTTTTAACCCTTCCATTGTGGAAGATCCTGATCAGACGGGGCTTGCCGAAGGGGAAAAGAGGGTCATTGTCAGCTTTCGGGCGACAGGCGAAGGACATATTTCCTCGATTGTTTTTCGAAGCGGAGTGATTGACCGTAACAACCAGCTTACCTTCAACCCACCGGGGCATTTGCTGGACATTCCGGAAGAAGTGCGAATGAAAATCTATGAAAAGACTTCCTTTATCGAGAAACTTTCTGAAATGGAAGTGGATGCGGACCTGATCGAACTGGTCATGAGCCGGCTTGGCCCCTCCTTTACATACCAAGAACTGAGGAGCCGGATTGGTGAGACCATTGAAAAAACAAATCTGACGCCTACTCAGGATAAAGTGATCGAAGAGTTTATCTGGCTGGCCAGATCCTACTATGAGATTACTTTTTCACCGGATACAGCACTGTCCGAGCGGGTAATCTTTCCTGTATCGGAAGCCGAAAGCAACGGGATCGAAGACGCCCGTTTTGTCTGCTTTACCGATGACAATGGCGAAATCACCTATTATGCCACCTATACCGCCTACAATGGTATTACCATCCTGCCGAAACTAATCGAGACCAAGGACTTTTGCCACTTTAAAGTAATGCCGTTATACGGAAAGTTTGCCAAGAACAAGGGTCTGGCTCTGTTCCCCAGGAAAATTAACAACCAATACGCCATGGTGTCCAGGGTTGATGGTATCAACAACTATATTATGCTTTCTGACGATGTGCATCACTGGGAGGATGCACAAATCATCCAGGAGCCTGAGTATCCCTGGCAGTTTGTTCAAATCGGCAACTGCGGCTCACCCATAGAAACGGAAAAGGGCTGGCTTTTGCTGACCCACGGAGTGGGGCCGATGCGCAAGTACAGCATCGGGGCGACGCTGCTTGATTTAAACGACCCGTCAAAATGTTTGGGGCAAACCAGCGAACCGATCCTAGAGCCCAACGAAGATGAGCGAGAGGGGTACGTGCCCAATGTTGTCTATACCTGTGGAGCCATGATTCACAATGGTGAACTCATCATCCCCTACGCGATGGCGGACTATGCCTCGTTGTTTGCCACGGTTTCACTAGATGCGATCTTCTCTAAGCTGAAAAAAGGGTAGATAAAGGTTGCGATGAGGTCCGGGCCGGCAGAGAAAACCATGGACAGCCAATACAGGTGGGCTGCTGCATTTATTAGGGCAACAAAACAAAAGGAGAGCAAAGTGATCCTCCAAAACCATCACCAGAAACGGGCCGGAATTTGTCAAGAGCCAAAAAAGAAAGAAGAAAATAGCGCTACCTTGGCGCCTTTCCTATGAGTATGCTGAAAGGAGTGGAGAAGTTGGATAATGGACCGGAAATAACGGATTTTGCTGAAAAAGCGGGACAACTGCAAGGATTAGGCCCTCGGGTGATGCAGCTGAATATAACCCGCTACTGCAACCAAGGCTGCACTCACTGCCATGTCGAAGCTTCACCCAGCCGTTTTGAAATGATGTCCCAAGAAACTCTGGAAAGCGCTTTTGATATTTTAAAGACGGGGGGATTTGCTTTTGTTGAACTGACAGGCGGGGCGCCGGAGCTTCACCCTTTTTTCCCTGAATTTGTGGAGCAACTGAGCGGGCTGGGCGTGCAGACGGTTGTTCGCACCAATCTGACCGCGCTGCTAGAGCCGGAGGCAGAAGGGCTGGCTGCCTACCTTAAGGAGCGGGGGGTTCATTTGATTGCTTCGCTGCCGTGTTATCTTGAGGAAAATGTGTGCAAACAGCGCGGTGACGGCGTTTTCGCCAAAAGCATCACGGCGCTTAGGATGCTTAACCGCATTGGCTATGGGACGCAAGCGGGGCTTCCTTTGGTATTGGTATACAACCCGGTGGAACCCTGTCTCCCGGGCAGCCAGACAGAATTGGAAGAAAGCTACCGAAAAGAGCTAGATCGGCGCTTTGGTATCTCCTTTAGTCGGCTAATCGCCCTGGCCAATATGCCCGTGGGCCGATTCCGAAAGTATTTGCAAGAACAGGATAAGGAGACAGAGTACATGAAACTCCTAAAAGCCAGTTTCAATCCGGAAGTGCTGCCCCAACTGATGTGCAGACGCAATCTTTCGGTTGACTGGGACGGCACTTTGTATGACTGCGATTTTAATCTGTCCCTTACCAAGCCGGTGCAGGGAACCCCCGCCGATATCGACCAATTTGACCGGACAAGTTTTACCGACCGGACCATTGTCACCGGTGAGCACTGTTTTGGATGTACGGCGGGATCCGGTTCTTCCTGCGGCGGCGCATTGGCGGTGGACGATCGTTGACACTTCTCATATTGACCCGCTATCCTCAACCCGGCCATGTGAAGACCCGGATCATCCCCCGTTTGGGAAAGCATGGTGCTTGCAGGCTGCACCATGAGCTTACCCGGCATACCCTGGCTCGACTTGGAGCCTATCCCCGTCTGCAAATTTGGTTTGAGGGGGGGAGTAAAGAGGCGATGCGGAACTGGCTGGGTCATGACTTTGCTTATCGAAGGCAACCGGCCGGAAATCTGGGTATAAAAATGATTTATGCCTTTGAAGCTGTTTTTGCCGAAGGCGAAAGTAAAGCGGTGCTCGTCGGTACCGACTGCCCCGGTATTACCCGGGACCATATCACCGATGCTATGGAAAGACTGGACAATGTCGATGTGGTGCTGGGACCGGCCGTTGACGGCGGATATTACTTGATCGGTCTGAAAAACGCTTATCCGTCGCTGTTTAAGGACATCCCCTGGGGAACCGGACAGGTTTGCGCCATGACTTCAAAGCGGGCAAGCGAGGCGGGCCTTGCCGTTTCTTTTTTGGATACCCTCGCCGATATTGATCGGCCGGAGGATCTTTCTATATGGCAGAACTTCTGAGCAGAAGACCGATCCTCCATTTTCTCATCTGGCAAAATTGACATCCCGCTGCAGGCATCACCGAGCGGCCAGGGATTTTGTCGTTAGGCTTCCACGGAAAAGGGGAGATAATGGAAAGGAGCAGATGCGCATGGCCAAAAAGCGATATGATTTGGTAGTGGTCGGCGGCGGCGCGGCGGGATTGGTGGCTTCGGTTGCCGGTGGAGCCTTTGGGGCCAAGACGGCGCTGGTGGAAAAAGAAGACCGCTTGGGGGGAGAGTGTTCTTGGACCGGCTGTGTGCCTTCCAAAGCCCTGATTGCCCAGGCGGAGCAAGCATACCGCTGCGGCAGCGTGCCGAATGATGTGATGGAGAAGGTACGGGATACGGTTCAGCTGGCTAGTAAGAGCTCGAAGACGAAAGAACTGTTGTCAAAATACAGCGTGGATCGATATTTTGGCGGTGGTCGTTTTTTGGACTCCCACCGTCTAGAGACGCCCAGCGGAGTGATTGAGGGACGAAAGTTTATCTTATGTACAGGCTCTCAGGCTGCCATTCCCCCCATCCCGGGGTTGGAAGATGGATATTTGACCAACCGGGAAGTGTGGGATCTTACGAGTCCGCCCGGATCCATGCTGGTGGTTGGCGGCGGGCCCATCGGAACAGAACTGGCTCAGGCGTTTGCACGGCTG
>SLNR01000055.1 GCA_007132905.1 Candidatus Sumerlaeota bacterium
AGCAAAGGATGAAATTGAAGAACGCTTAAGAACAGCGGATGGAGGGAAAATCCTCCGCGAAGGGCTGGACACCGTAATTTTAGGAAAACCGAACGTTGGCAAGTCTTCACTTCTCAATGCTCTTTTGCGAGAGAACCGGGCCATTGTTACCGAGATCCCAGGTACAACAAGAGATGCCATTGAAGAAGCGGTGAATATCAAAGGAATTCCTATCAATATTATTGATACAGCCGGGATAAGAGAAACAGAAGATGTTATCGAAAAAATGGGTGTTGAGCGCGCAGTTGCCTATGCAGAAAAAGCGGATATTGTGCTGCTTTTGCTTGATGATGCAGAAGGGATAAGCAAACAGGATGAAGCAATTTTGGATTTGCTTAAAGAATGTAAAGTGGTTGTTTTAATCAATAAAACTGATTTGGCCGCAAAACGTATTGATGACCGGGATATTGAGATGGGCAAGGAGTGGTTTGGCCCCGTTAGAATCTCTGTTAAAGAAGGAAGCGGCATGAAGAAACTGGAAGAAACGATTGAAGAAATTGTTTGCGAAGGAATTGACCATAGCGATGAAAGACCAGTTGTAACAAATGCTCGTCATGCACAATCATTAAAGGAAGCCTCCAATGCACTTACATCTTCCTTAAATACAATAAAACAAGAATTTCCTGTTGATATGGTATCAATCGATGTGAGAGAAGCATGGCAACTCCTAGGTGAAATTGTTGGTGAAAATACGGCTGAAGATATGATAGAACAGATATTCTCAAGATTTTGTTTAGGAAAATAGATGGGCGGTGACAATAAGTGGCATACAGTGCGGGTGAATATGATGTAATCGTTATCGGGGCAGGCCATTCGGGTTGTGAGGCGGCGCTTGCTTCTGCCAGGCTCGGCTGTAAAACAATGGTTGCTACCATAAATTATGAAAACATAGCCCTCATGCCCTGTAATCCTGCTGTAGGTGGTCCGGCAAAAGGACATTTGGTAAAAGAGATAGATGCCCTAGGTGGAGAGATGGGCAAAAATATAGATAAAACTTTTATTCAAATGAGAATGTTAAACACAGGAAAAGGGCCGGCAGTAAGAGCGCTTAGAGCGCAAGCGGATAAAAGAAAATATCAAGATGAGATGAGAAAAACCTTGGAGATGCAGGAGAATTTGGATATAAAGCAGACCAATATCGACAGGGTTCTTTTTGAAAAAAAACAAGCGGTGGGCGTTCAAACTAAGTCCGGGCTTGAATATAGATCAAAAGCAGTTATTGTGACATCAGGCACTTACCTTGACTCAAGAATTATAATGGGTGATGTTGTTTATCCAGGCGGACCTAATAATCAACTTACATCCATTGGATTGTCTGATAGTTTTAGGGAAGTAGGCATCAAAACAGGGAGATTGAAAACGGGAACTCCCCCCCGTATTGACGGTAAGACCATGGATACAGCAAAAATGCAAAAACAGTCAGGTGACTCAGAGCCTCTCATGTTCTCATTTATGAGTCAAAGAGTAAAGAAGAAACAGATTTTATGCTGGCTTACCTACACAAATGAGCAGACTCATAAGATCATTCGTGATAATCTACACAGAGCTCCTCTCTTTACGGGTGAGATAAAAGGAGTTGGGCCTAGGTATTGCCCTTCTATCGAGGTAAAAGTAGTTAGGTTTGCGGACAAAAAAGCTCACCAAATATTCGTAGAGCCCGAGGGAGTTGATACGGACGAGATGTATGTTTCCGGACTGCCAACAAGCCTACCGGAAGACGTCCAGATAGATTTGCTGCACACTATTCCCGGATTGGAAGGGGCTAAGATTAAAAGACCCGGATATGCCATCGAATATGATTATATTATCCCCACGCAGCTGAGGCCCACCCTTGAAGCCAAGGATGTAAGGGATTTGTATTTTGCGGGTCAGATCAATGGAACTTCAGGTTACGAAGAAGCAGCCGCCCAGGGGCTTATTGCCGGGATAAACGCGGCAGCGGCAATTTTAGGGAAAGATCCGTTAACCTTAAAAAGGTCTGATGCTTATATTGGTGTTTTGATTGACGACATTGTCACCAAAGGAGTAGATGAGCCTTATCGAGTCTTAACTTCAAGGGCCGAATATCGACTGCTGCTTAGGCAGGATAATGCTGATTTACGTTTAACCGACATGGGCTATCTTATAGGGTTAGCGGGAGAAGACAGATATGAAAAATATAACAGAAAGAAAAAAGGAATAGAGCGATTAATGGAGCGGGCGGAGCAAGTAAATGTCCCGCCCGAGGAAGACATACAAATAATTCTGCAAGAAAATAATTCGAGTGCTTTGAGAGAAAAAATGACACTTAAGCGATTGATGAAACGGCCGGAACTGACCTATAAAGCAATGGAAAAGATCCTTGAAGTTTTAGGATGGGAAGAACCTGTTGACAACGAAATTGCCGAGCAAGTGGAACTTCAGATTAAATACGAAGGATATATTGAGAAACAGAAGCAGCAGGTAGAGAAATACTTAAAATTGGAAAAAAAAGGAATACCAGACAACATAGACTATCATCAAGTAAAAGGGTTATCGGGAGAAGCTTTAGAGAAACTTTCTAAAGTGCGACCAATGTCGGTCGGACAGGCAGCCAGGGTACCGGGTGTCAGTCCGGCAGATGTCTCGGTGCTGCTTGTGCACATAGAGAAGAGAAGCAAGAAATGAGGGGATGGTATGGATGAGAAATCTCTGGTTGAGAAAAAGCTTATCGATGGAGCAAAAGCTCTCGGAATTGAGCTAAATGAAGAACAACTTGATCTTTTTTTTCGTTTCATGAGAATGTTGCAGGACTGGAATAAAAAGGTCAATCTCACTTCTATTACAGAAGATGAAGACATTGTTGTGAAGCATTTTTTGGATTCTCTTTTGGCCGCCAGATATATCCAAAACGGGGGAAAACTCCTCGATGTAGGTTCAGGTGGAGGGTTTCCTGGTGTACCGATAAAGATTCTAAACCCGCTTTTAGAGGTAACCCTTCTCGATTCTATACGAAAAAAGGCCGAATATCTAAAACAAGTGGACAGAAAACTAGGGCTTGACATGCAACTTGTAAATATGCGTGCTGAAGAGGCGGGACGAGATGTATTTTTAAGAGAGAGGTATGACTGGGTGATATCAAGAGCGGTGGCTGATTTTGTGATTTTAGCCGAATTTTGCCTGCCGCTGACAAAAGTGGGAGGATGTTTTTTGGCCATGAAAGCAGATGATATTGAACGAGAGCTAGAAGAAGCGAAATACGCTTTTGATTTGCTTGGTGGGGCAGTGGAGAAAACCCTTTATGAAGAAATACCAGGAACGAACATAAAGAGAAGTCTGGTTTTTGTTAAAAAAAACCAACCAACGCCTAAAAAATATCCTCGGAGAACCGGCATTCCGGAAAAAAGACCGCTTTTTGCACCGAAGAATAATTAGTACGGAAGTGATGAGATGGAGTTTAGAAAATTAGGGGAAAAATTGGTAAACGCAGATGAGTTGAAGATCCAATACATTAACATAACTAGTATCAAGACGAATCCTTATCAGACTCGCAAACAGTTTGATGAACAGAGACTGCTGGAATTAAAGGAGTCTATTGAAATGCACGGGATCCTTCAGCCTTTGGTTGTTAAAAAAAAGGGTAAGGAGTATGTGCTAGTTGCCGGGGAACGCAGAAAAAGAGCGGCAGAACTAGCTGGACTAAAGAGGGTTCCGGTTGTTGTGGCAAAGCTAGATGATAAGCAGGCAGCGACGGCCACCTTAGTAGAAAACTTACAAAGAGAAGATATCCATTTCTTAGAGGAGGCCGAGGGATTTGAACGACTTCTGAGCGATTTTGATATGACCCAAAATGGACTTGCAAAAATGATCGGCCGCAGCCAATCCTACATAGCGAACAAAGTACGGATTCTCGGTCTGCCGTTAAAAGTAAAAGAGATTATTTCCCGGGAAATAATCTCTGAAAGACATGCCCGAGCTCTTCTTAATCTCAGTTCTGGAGAGCAGCAGTTGGAGACGGCTAAAAGAATCGTTGAAGAAGGATTGAGCGTAAAGCAAACAGAGGAAGCTGTTTTTGATCAAAGCCAGCCTAAAAATAAGAAACATGAAAAAAAAAGGGGCAAACGTCAGCTCATCCTCAAAGATACGAGAGTATTTATAAACAGCATAAAGAAAGCAGTAGAAACCTTGAAAGAAGGCGGTATCGAGGCTAAGTGGGAGCAGATAGAAAACCAAGAGGATGAAAAGATTTCTCTTATCATTGATATTCCGATGAAGAAAACGAAATAGGCGTGAGTCGTTAGTTCTACAGATAAACGATCTGTATAACCAGAAAAGCTAAATGTAATGATTTCCTTGGAGTCAAGTTCAACAAAATAGAATTTTAATTGTAAAAAGGCAGTAAGAGAGTTATCCGGGTTATTTATTCATTTTAAGCTGAGACTTTTATGTTGGTGAAAAGAAATATTATTTTGATAAGCTGAAAATATTGTAGTGCATGGAAGCCAGCAAAAGCGGATTAGTTGTGTTTTCGGTGCACCTGCTCGCAGATGCTTGTTTGCAAAAAAGAATGAGTGAATCTTTATTTACAAACAATTAAAATGGCTTGTTCCAATGAAAATACAATTTGTAGTTTCTCTATACCAGCTCTGGTAAGCAGGAGTAAAATATATGTTTGGCGAAAAGAGAGCTTGGACAAATAAAGAGGTGAGTTACTTGAGCAGGGTCATTGCCATTGCAAATCAAAAAGGGGGAGTAGGGAAAACCACGACAGCTGTGAATTTATCGGCTTGTTTGGCTTCCTTGGGTAAAAAAGTCTTACTTATAGATATTGACCCTCAAGGGAATACCACCAGCGGATTGGGTATCGATAGAAGGGTGATGAGAAGCTGTATTTATGATGTCCTTATCAATAATATAAAGTTGGAAGAAATTATTGTTTCAACCGAATACAAAAACTTGTTTATGATTCCTTCGACGATACAATTAGCAGGTGCCGAGATAGAATTAGTTTCAATAGTTTCTAGAGAGAAAAGATTAAAAGAGGCCATAGCAGAGGTTAAGGACGAATTTGATTATATTTTTATAGATTGCCCGCCATCTCTTGGTCTTTTAACAGTAAATGCTTTAACGGCTTCGGATTCTATTCTGATTCCTATCCAATGCGAATACTACGCTTTAGAAGGACTGAGCCAGTTGATCAACACAATACGGATCGTGCAGCGGCACCTCAACACGCAATTAAGAATCGAAGGAGTCCTGCTTACTATGTTTGATGCCAGAACAAATCTTTCTATACAAGTGGTTGAAGAGGTAAAAAAATATTTTAAAGACAAAGTATATAAAACAATTGTTCCCAGAAATGTTAGACTTTCAGAGGCCCCCAGCCATGGTAAGCCAATTATAGTTTACGATCCAAAGTCAAGGGGCGCCGATATTTATTCCGAACTGGCGAAGGAAGTGATAGATCGTGAATAAAAGAGGACTTGGAAAAGGGTTGGACGCCTTGCTACCAGAGATAGAAGTGGACAGTGGAGATAAGGTTCAAGAAGTGCCCATAGAAGATATCTCTCCCAACCCCTTTCAGCCGCGCAGAAGTTTTAATAAAGAAAAAATCGATGAATTGGCAAAATCCATCAAAGAACACGGGATTATTCAACCGATTATTTTAAGAGAAAAGGACGGAAAATATGAACTTGTATCCGGAGAAAGAAGGCTAAAGGCGGCGAAAGAAGCCGGTTTGGAGGCCGTGCCGGCAGTAGTAAGGGATATGCCCGATCAGCGGCAGATGGAAATTGCAATTATTGAGAACGTCCAGCGTGAGGATCTAAACCCCATAGAAGAGGCAAAGGGATATGAGTTATTGATTAAAAAGTTTTCGTTTACACAAGAGGAGCTGTCAAAGAGCATTGGAAAAAGTCGCTCTCAGATTGCCAACACAATGAGATTACTTAATTTAGACAGCCGGGTGCAAAAATACCTGCAAGAGGGTATGATGAGTATCGGGCACGGTAAAGTGCTGGCAGGTTTGGATAAGGAAACCCAGATAAAGATTGCAGACAAGATTGCAAGAGACGGATTGTCAGTAAGGGAAGCAGAGATCCTTGCCACCTCTGAAAAGAGCACCAAGGAAGACGGCAAGACAGAAGACAGAAGGAAGAAAAGATTACCCGAATATATCAAAGAGGTCCAGGAAAGGCTGAAGGTTGAGCTAGGAACTATGGTTCAGATGAGATATACCGAAGGAAAAGGGAAGATCGAGATTTCTTACACAAGTGATGAAGATCTCCACAGGATCATGGATTTGATTCTAGATGAAGAAGAAACAGAGGTAAGTATGCCTGAAAAGAAGAAAAAGTTTACCGTATGAGAGATGTTCCACATGGAACATCATGCTAAGGGAAAGACAGAGTCTCCTTGCCCGTTTGTTATAAAGGGCAGAGACTAGGTGAGTTGAACTAAAAAACGAGGATGAAAATCAGAGAGCCCGGTCTTGCTTCCGGGTTTTTTGTTTGGGCGAGTGATAGTATAAATCACAGCAACTGGATAAGAAAGCTAGATGAAAGCAGGTCAGGAACATTTGTGCAAAAGACAAGAACCCTTCTAGAAAAAATAGACGGATTTGCAGGCAAGGGCTATCGCTGTTCTCTTCGGCGGGCTCGTAGAAGCCGTAACGACTGTTAGGGGAAGATATTCACGGCGGAAACTGTTCAAAGGATTAAACAGTCTTATCAATCGAATTTGAAAGTTGAGGCAAAATGACAGTTTAGTTCTTGTAGATCAGAAGATGTGCCTGAAAACTACCGGGCATGCCAGAAAACTCTGGCCAATTAACAGGTCGCACCTTGCACTTTCCTGAAAATGCGAAGAGAGATGCGATTCTCATGATTAACAGAATGAAAAGCTTTGTGTCGTTCCTAGTAAACTAAATTGGAAGACCTTCTATCGGGTTATTTTCGTATACATTTGCATCTCGTTAATTAAGAGTGCTGATCTATAACGGAAAACGGCGGGAAAGCTAAAAAGCAGACAAGGTCCAACGAAATGAGATCATAACGCACCAGTCTTAGATCAACTTAGGTAGTATTTCCAGATAAAGAGTTAGAGAAATTGTTCAATTAAGTATGTTGAGACTGAGTCAACACTCACACTAAAAGTCAGTTAGCAGAGAACACAGGGACAGCAGCTGCATTTTACTTGGCGACTACTCTGGGAGGTGAGATAAAAGAAAATGAAAAATTTTGGACATTCAAGGAAAGACCAAAGCAGTTTTAAAATGGTTTGAAAAACTCACATTGTTCCATGTGGAACAATTATCAGATCCGGTGCCCTTAACTTTCTATGTATTAACAATAATTTAACGCTCAGAAAAACTTTCACTAATCGGAAAAGTTAAACTTCTGAGAAGTGTATTTGAACATGGTCTTCCTATAAAAAATGTTTCAAAAGAGCAGCTCCTTCAGAAGCTTTGTTTTCAAACTGTGAAAGTACCCATAAAACTAAAAGTTCTATTTCCATCTATCGGCAGCCGTGCTATTTCAAATGAATCATGTTTATCGCTGGCTCTGCCATTTAAAAAAAATATTAATGTGCAGCTTTGGCATCATCTCAGATCAAGTGGTGTCTAGTAAGCAACTTTTTTTCTGCTAGGATTCATTAAAATGATAGGGAACTACAAAAAGCAATCTAATTTCGGTCTCTGGAGTTCCTATAAGCGGAAATGAATATAATAACTATATTTTCGGAAGGTTGAACTTTCATTTGTTAAATAAAAAAGACCAGACAACGCTTTGTTGCGACGATTTGTCGGGTATTTACTTAAGTTTCACTCAGTGCCAAGGGACAACTGTGCGTTGCCAATCAATTTTTAATGATGAAACGGCTTTTTCTCGACAAAATTAGGTTTGCCCTTTTTCAAAAAATGAAGCGAGAAAAGATGAGATATCTAAAAAATAGAACAAATGTTCTATTCTGATTGCCTTTCCTAGGCTTACTTTAGAGTAGCTATAAAGTAAACTGGTCGCAGAATAACTACAAGTGCGATTTAGCACTATTGACAGAAGCTGTGTAAACAATTAGTATCTTTAATGCTATGATAGATTCTAAATGCAGCAAAATATCTTTGTTGTTATGTGATTCTCCATATTTTTGAAGGATTGGATTTAGAATTGAGGAATACTAATTCATGAAATGATGCTATGGGCTAAGATGAAAGTAGGGGGCACAGTAATGAGAGTAACAGAGGATATCATTATGTTTGCACAAAGTATTGAGCCTCATTATTATTTTTTCGCGGCAATTGTTTTACTTGCTGCCGTTACAGTATACTTAATGGTTCTAACGGCTCAGATGAAAAGCTTGAACAAAAAATATTCCACGCTTGTGCGGGGAAGCGACAAGAAAAACATTTTAGAAGTTTTCGAAAAATACAGCAATGATATGGAAGATGTTATCGAGATGAAAGAAAGCCTGGACAAAGAGCTTAGTGAATTGAAAGACCAACAAAATAAGAGCTTGCATCATATTGGATTGGTCAGGTATTCGGCCTATGAAGATGTCGGAAGTGATTTGAGTTTTTCGGTTGCTTTATTGGATGGGGATTTTAATGGTGTGCTCATCACAAGTATTTTTGGGAGAAATGAATCACACACATACGCAAAACCAATTAGTCGCGCCGAGTCAGAATACCGAATAACACCGGAAGAACAGGAAGCCATTAGGCGTGCTAGTCTCCCACGAGCTTTGTCAAGAAGATATAACAAAAAGAAGAAATGACTAGAGAAAACAAATTTTTTGCAGGAATAGATATTTATTTGGTGAATCCTATTCAGGTATTTTATTCTTTTAATTCACTTTTTATCTGATCACTGCGCCATTATTTGCACAAGTCTGTTTAAAGGGGTGTATACCTTTTGCTTGAAAAGATCCGTAAAAAAATTCGCTGGCATGATAAATTTACAGTAATGATTGTGCCTCACACGAAAAGCTCGATAAAAAAAGTCCACTTTTCAAAAATGTTAGTTTTGTGCGGTGCCGCTCTATTAACGATCGCTTTGATTGTTTCTAGTGCTTTTGCATTACACTACAGCCATCGTTATAAACAAATGGAAAAAGACACGGTCGAGTTGGGCTATCTGAGAGAATTAACCAAAGAACAAGAGGAGAAGATCGAAGTATTGGTTGCGGAAACGCAAGAGATTTATAAACAGATGGAACAACTTCATCAATTAGACAAGCAGGTTAGAAGAATTTTGAACTTAGAGAAGGCTGACGAAGTCTCTGTAATGGAAGAAATTCATGACTCAGAAGAGATGGTGCTTGCTGTAAACTCATCGAGAGAGACAGAAGCCAAGGGAACCGTAACTCGTGGTGCAGGCAGAGAGGATCTATTTAGAGTTGAGCACGTTTTAACGAATTTTAAAATGGAAGCCGAAGCAGTAGAAAAGAATTTAGAAGTGCTTATCGACGAAGCCGAAAAATACGTGGCTTACAAAGCAGCGAAACCTTCCGGATGGCCTGTATCCGGAAGAATTACCTCATCCTTCGGTTTAAGGAGATCCCCTACGGGCAGAGGAACAGAATTTCATACAGGCGTTGATATTGCGGCTCCTCATGGCGCTACCATCAGAGCTACAGGAGCCGGGAGAGTAGTTTCGGCAGGATGGCAGGGAGGCTATGGCCGGACGGTTGTTATTGACCATGGGTATGGTTATAGAACCCTTTATGCTCATGCCTCCAGACTTACTGTCGGGACAGGAGAGCGAGTGTCTAGAGGTACTGTCGTTGGCTATGTCGGAACGACTGGCCGCACTACCGGTCCACATGTGCATTATGAAGTTTTTTATCGAGGAGAAAACGTGAATCCAACGCCTTTCTTATAGACACTGTTACAGCTAATTAATTTGTCCAAAAAAGATTTTCAAAAAACAGGAGGCTTATGGCATGATTGGGAAAAAGGGAACCTCGGCCAGCGGAGGGGATAAATTGGATACCGTGGTTGGCAAAGATACCAAAGTTGAAGGATCTGTTGTCGGAAAAGGCGCAATCCGAATAGACGGGGAAGTAGAGGGAGAGTTAACTGAACATGGTGAGATTATAGTGGGTGAGACGGGCAACGTGAGCTCAGATATCCAGGGGAAAGAAATAACCATCGCTGGAAAGGTAAGAGGAAATATCATTTCAAATGGGAAAGTGGAAATCTACGGTAGTGGAAGTGTCGTGGGAAATATCCAAACGGCCAATTTAGTGATCCATGAAGGAGCTATTTTTAAGGGAGCTTGCGAAATGGCCGTAAACTCTGACGAAAAAAAAGAGAAAGACAAAAAGGAAGCAGCGGATACATCCTCTGGGAATAAAAAACACCAGAAATAGCAGTAGAACATATTGGAAAGCATTGATGTAAGGCGGTCCTACTAATCAAACAGGGTCGCTTTTTTGACAGTATAATTTGGCAAGAGGTGCCAGCACTGAAAAATAAAAAATGAAAAGAACTTTAAAAACAAGGTTCTGTTTTCGTGCAAGTTTCCTCTAGGAGGCAGATAATAATATTTGCTGAATGGGTCCGATATGCAGAGATTCAATTAATAATCTATGGAATGGGCAAATCATAACCTTTGAAAACAGACGCCAGCATAATCAATAGAGGACTGTACGTAAAAGAAGGAATGATAAAAGAGCATTGATGACGCGGGCGTTATGAAAGCTCACGGTTAGATAATGATTTGATGTGTCAAATCCTTGGGACAGTTCTGCTTATTGCAATGAAAAATGGTGAAGATGTTTGAATAAAGCATAAGTAAGCAGGGCTTATGATGATAATTCTAGAAGGTGTTTTTAAAGTGTTGTTTCAAAACAATCATCTTTAGAGCACTTATGTTTCTCTGTCCGCTAGGCGAGACAGAAATATATTTGCTGTTTCCAACAAAAAATTTCAAGAGTTGGGGGAGATGAAGATGAAATTTTCCGACCGCTTTGAAGCTGGTAGGAAACTGGCAGATGAATTAAAACAATACGAAGGTAAAGATTTGTTGATACTAGGGATTCCAAGAGGCGGTGTTTCCGTTGCAAAGGAAGTGAAAAAGAGGCTCGGGGGACGGCTTAGTGTAATTATTGCTAGAAAGATTGGTTTCCCTGGAAACCCGGAATATGGAATAGGGGCTGTGGCACAAGATGGAACAGTGGTCTTAAGTGAAGCAGGAAGGAAAAAAGGAAAGATAACGGACGAATATCTAGCCAGGGAGACGGAAAAACAAAAGGAAGAAATCGAGAGAAGAATGAAAATGTACAAGGTGGATTTCCCGGAAAAACTTGAAGATAAAGTGGTTATCGTAGTCGATGATGGGATAGCAACCGGAGTCACAGTTCAAGCAGTGTTGAGGTTTCTAAAAAAACGAAACCCAAAAAAATTGATATTGGCCGTGCCTGTTTCTCCGGTGGATACCATGGAGAGATTGAAAAATGAGGTAGATGAGCTGGTCTGTTTACATTCTCCGAGACTATTTTTTGCAGTGGGGAACTTTTACGAAGACTTTACCCAAGTATCGGATCAGGATGTCCAAAAAATGCTTGAAGAAGAAAGCGAAAACGAATAATTCTTTCGGGTGCGAATTGAGATAATTATTGAAGGAGGAGTAGCTTTTGGGACCTTTTGAAGAAATCATTGGAGCTGAACTCTTGGCAAAGGGTGTGTCAATCCTTCTTAGAATGGTTGCCGTATTAATCTTTGCGAAGATTACACTGCATTTTGGGATAATGATAGTGGATAAGTTTATTGCCCCTGTTAGCGGCGTTTCGAGAATCCGGATGGAAGAAAAGAAAGCAAAGACCATAAATTCTCTTCTTAAGAGTATTCTCCGGTACTTTATCTATTTTCTCACCGCTATGATTATTTTGGATACATTCAATATCCAGACAGCACCGATAATTGCTAGTGCAGGGATTTTGGGGTTGGCTGTTGGTTTTGGAGCTCAAAATTTAGTAAAAGATGTTATTACTGGGTTTTTCTTGATTTTCGAAGACCAGTTTTCCATCGGTGACTACATTGACGCTGCGGGAGTGGATGGAACCGTCGAGGAGATTGGTTTTCGTACTACGAAGATCAGGGACTTTGGCGGGCAGCTTCACATAGTTCCCAATGGCTCTTTTGATAAAGTCACCAACTATGCAGAAGGCGATATGAGGGTTCTTGTGAAGGTTCAGGTAGCCTATCCAGAGAATATTGATAAAGTACTGGATGTTCTAGAAAAGATGTGTGAAGTTGCTGCAGAGGAAATCGAAGTAGTAACAACCGGTCCGAAAGTGTTAGGGCTGCAGGATTTAGCCGATTCTGGTGTAGAGATACTTTTGTGGGCTAAAACCCAACCTATGGAACAGTGGGGAGTTACAAGACAGCTGAGGAAAAGAGCGTACGATGCAATCAAGGATGCGGGCATTGAAATCCCCTTCCCACACGTGGTGGTTATTCCTCGTGGGGAAGCAAAAGAAATCGATTTGGATATAGAGTAGTGATGAGGTGATGGCAGTGGTGAAATATGAGATTGGTGATGTAGTTAAGATGAAAAAAAAGCATCCCTGTGGTGTAGACCGCTGGGAAATCACAAGAACTGGGATTGATTTTGGTCTTAAGTGCCTTGGCTGCGGGAGAAGAATTATGATGCCTAGGCCTAAGTTTGAAAAAGGGGTAAAAGAAGTTGTCAAGGGAAGTGAAGAAAAGCTTGAGAAATAGCGATAGGGGATACAATAAAAGATCTTCGATCTTGTAAAGACCTGTGAATAGTGATATAATTTGCCGAGGCAAGGTGTAAGTGATTTTCCCTGCTCTGTCTAAAAGATAGGGCCGCTAGTCCGGGGGGGGAGGTGAAGCAAATGAAACCATATGAATCATTGTATATCTTAAATACAGAACTAGAGCAAGATGCGATCGATGCGGTAGTTGAGAAAATGAAAGAAATTATTGAAAAGCAAGGTGGAGAAATTCAGAAGTTGGATCGGTGGGGTAAGAAAAGATTAGCCTATCCGATTGATGAAATGACGGAGGGTTATTATGTTTTAATGCAGTTCGATGGCTCGCCTGAATCAGCCAAAGAGTTAGAAAGGGTGCAGAGAATTTCCGATGAGGTGGTAAGGTTTATCACTGTATCTACAGAAGATCAGAACTGAGGTGTAAATAATGTTAAACAGGATTATACTTATCGGTAGATTAACCGAAGATCCAGAATTGAAATATACACCGAATGGCGCCGCCGTTGTGAATTTTTCTATTGCAGTAGAAAGGCCTTTTGTCACAAGGGAAGGAAAAAGAGAAACAGATTTTGTTGATATCGTTGCCTGGCGAAAACTTGCCGAGACAGTTGCAAATAATCTGGGCAAAGGGCGATTGGTTGCCGTAGAAGGCAGGCTGCAAATTCGGTCCTATGAAAACCAGGAAGGACAACGCAGAAAAGTGGCGGAAGTTGTGGCCGATAATGTCAGATTTTTAGATTGGCCAAAAGACAAGCAAAATTCAAACAGTGAATCTTCTGATGAATTAGGCAGCGAGTTGAGCGATTCAGAAGATGATCTACCGTTTTGATGGATGATTTGTCTTAGTAACACGGGTTGAAGGGAGGGTGCTAGTTAATCAATGAGACGGGATAGAGGTAGGCGACCCAAGAAGAAGGTATGTAATTTTTGTGTCGATAAAGCTGACTATATTGACTATAAAGATATTGGTAAGCTCAGAAGATTTGTCTCCGAAAGAGGGAAGATACTGCCTAGGCGAGTTTCGGGAAACTGCGCTAAACATCAAAGGCAGTTGACTATAGCCATAAAAAGGGCGAGAAATATCGCACTTTTGCCTTATTCAACCGAGTAAGCGTTAGAGGAGCAATCAGCATTGCTCCTCTAAATGTTTTTGGTATGATCGGCTTTGATTCTCTGCGAAAATGAAAGAAAAAATGTGCAGAAACATTGCGTTGTCACAATAGATGAAGATGTTTTGCGATGGATCGATCCTACAGCGAAATTCATCAAAAGTCCATGCATTGGACAAGCTGTCGTTGAGTACATTCAGGGGTAGCTTGCAAAGACAGTGCATGGAACTTTTGAGTGCAAATGTTATCAGGTAGGATTTTTTCAAGAAGAAGCTAATAATATAATGAGTGTTTCTCACAAGATTTTAGGAGGCGATTGCAAGTGAAAATCATTCTATCAAAAGATGTTGATAAAATTGGAAAAGAAGGCGAACTGGTCGAAGTTAAAGATGGCTATGCTCGAAATTACCTTATTCCCAAGGGGATGGCAGTGGAAGCTACGAAAGGGAAACTTAAGGCTCTAAAAGTGGAAAAGGAGAAAGAGGACAAAAAGAATGAAAAGCTGAAAGAAGATGCTGAAAGACATGTTGATAAGTTAAACGGTCAAAATGTTGTTGTGGGCGTGAAAGTCGGTGAAGGCGGAAAATTGTACGGATCGGTCACCAATAAAGATATTGCAGAAGCAATCGAAGATAGCACAGGTGTTCAGGTTGACAGGCGGAAAATTGAGATCGAAGAGCCAATCAAAGGGACGGGAGAGTATAGGGTCTCAGTTAGGTTGTATACTGATATAAATGCCGAGATCTTTCTCTCAGTAGAAGAGAAATAGCGTATAATTGTAGGTGGTGTGTTAATATGACTGACAATATTTTAAAAGAAAATATTCAGGGTTTTACAGATGGAGAAGAAAACGGTCGAGATAAGCTTTACAGAGAGGTAAATGCTATATACAGTATGCTGGCAAATATTTACGGTACCGATAAGCTGGTATTGAAAGCCGGAAAACTTGAAGCTCTTGATGGAATCAAATCAGAAGAGATAGAAGACAGGGTTTTGGCTTTGCAAAAAGTTGTATTTGAAGATCCTACCTTGGAGGACAAGCCCACCTTAGGAGAAATCCCTAAGGCTTTGTCTGAGATCGAAGAAGAGTTGTCGGATCTTTTAGCTAGAAAGACAATAGAGGAAAGAATAGAGAAGAAAATGTCTGATAAGATGCAGTCAAGGCACGATGATTATATGCGCGAAATAAAGCTGCAGATTGTCAAAGAAGAAACCGGCCCTGAGAACAGCCAAACAGAAGCAAAACTCTCCGATTTAGAGAAACTTGAAGAGAAAAAACTTTCTAGATCATTATTGGAAGTATTAAAACCTAAAGATCTTAGTGATATCATAGGTCAAACGGCTGCTATTGATGGTGTTTTCGCAAAAGTTGCCTCTCCCTATCCACAACATGTCATTCTTTATGGTCCTCCTGGGATTGGGAAAACGTCAGTGGCAAGACTCGCATTTCAAGAGGCAAAAAAGTTGCCATACTGCCCTTTTAGTAAAGAAGCATCGTTCGTTGAAGTAGATGGGTCAACGCTTAGATGGGATCCAAGAGAAATTACCAATCCTCTTCTTGGTTCTGTCCATGATCCGATTTATCAAGGAGCTCGCAGGGAATTAGCAGATGGCGGCGTCCCCGAGCCAAAACTTGGCATGGTTTCTGAAGCAAATGGAGGGATTCTCTTCATCGATGAGATAGGGGAGCTAGATCTCATTCTACAGACGAAGTTGCTCAAAGTTTTAGAAGATAAGAGGGTTCAATTTGATTCTTCATACTACGATCCAGATGACCCTAGTGTTCCAAAATATATTAGAAAAATATTTGAAGAAGGCGCCCCTGCGGATTTTATTCTTATCGGGGCAACAACGAAAGATCCATCCGAGATTAATCCAGCTATAAGGTCTCGCTGCACGGAAGTATTCTTTGATATACTCAGCCCTAAGGATATAGAGCTTATTATTGAAAATGCAGCAAAAAAACTCGATGTAGAGATGGAATCGGATGTAGGAAGAATAATCAGCGATTATACTATTGAAGGACGAAAAGCGGTTGGTATACTGGCGGATATCTTTGGTTTGGTAATGTATAAAAATAGGAAGGCTCTTTGCAAGGGCGAAAGAAACCCAATTATTAGCAAAGAAGATGCTTATGAAGCTATCCGAAGAGGCAGGATCGTTCCTTATTCAGGCATTAAAGGAAGCCAAGAGGCTATTGTCGGTAAAGTTTTTGGATTGGGTGTTTCAGGATACCTAGGTTCTATTATTGAAATTGAGGCAGTTGCTTTTCCTGCTCAAGAGAAAAAGAAAGGAAGTTACCGCTTCAATGAGACTGCTGGCAGTATGACAAAGGATTCCGTTTTTAATGTAGCTTCTATAATGAGAAAAATGACTGGTGAAGACATCGCTGACTATGATATCCACGTCAATGTCATAGGTGGAGGCAAAATAGACGGTCCTTCCGCGGGCACGGCAATTTTTTTAGCTGTAAAAAGTGCAATTGAGAATAAGCCAATCAAACAAAACATGGCTGTGAGCGGAGAAGTATCAATACATGGAAGAATAAAGGCTGTAGGAGGCCTGCAGGAGAAAATCTATGGAGCAAAACAGGCCGGCATAGAAACTGTGTACATACCAAAAGAGAATGAAAAGGAAATCCCGAATGATATAGAGGGAATCAATATTGTTCCGGTCAATCGCATAGAAGAGATTAATGAACATGTTTTTGAAAAGGGGAAAACGCAGTAATCCATTATTGGGTTTTGATTTGGAGGTGAAAAAATGAATCAAACAGAAGAGAAAGTGCCTCCTCAAAACATTGAAGCAGAGCAATCTGTTCTCGGGGCTCTTTTAATTGAAAGAGATGCTGTCGCAAAAGCAACTGAAATTTTGGCTGCAGAGAGTTTTTATCGTGACGCTCACAGAAAGATATACAGGGCGGCTGTTTCCTTATACGAAAAAGGAGAGGCAGTGGATTTGATTACGATTGCAGAAGAGCTCAGAAGGCAGGATTCTTTAGAATCATCCGGTGGAGCCTCTTATCTTACTTCCCTTGCAAATTCAGTGCCAACTGCAGCTAATGTCGAATATTATGCTAGAATTGTTGAAGAAAAGGCAGTCTTGAGGAATCTCATCGCAGCGGCTACAAAAGTGGTGACGTCGGGTTACGACGAGAAAGAGGATGCCGCTGAAATTATTGATCAGGCCGAGCAGCTAATTTTTGAAATTTCTCAAGGCCGGATGGTTAAGAGTTATAATCCAATTAAAGAGGTACTTGTTGAGACTTTTGAAAAAATCGAAACCCTGTACGACAATAAAGGGGGTATCACAGGCATTTCCACTGGGTTTAAAGAGCTGGATTTGATCACATCAGGCCTGCAGTCTTCGGAATTAATTGTCGTTGCCGCACGTCCTTCTATGGGTAAGACAGTTCTTTGTCTGAATATGGCTAGAAATGCTGCGCTGGCACAAGGTGTCCCTGTGATAGTCTTTAGTCTTGAAATGGCAAAAGGCCAGCTAGCGCAGAGAATGTTATGTGCAGAAGCAGGAGTGGATGGACAAAGGTTAAGGACAGGATTTCTAAGTGAAAATGATTGGCCGAAGCTATCAACGGCCTTGGGACGATTAAGTGAAGCTCCAATTTTTATCGATGATACTCCCGGCATTTCAGTTATGGAGATGCGTGGCAAAGCTAGGAGAATAAAAGCTGAGCACGGTCTTGGATTAGTTATAATTGATTATCTTCAATTAATGCAAAGTGCTTCGAGGAGAACCGAGAATCGCCAGCAGGAAATTTCTGAGATTTCAAGATCGCTGAAATCGCTGGCAAGAGAACTTGATGTTCCTGTGTTAGCTTTATCCCAACTCAGCAGGGCGGTCGAACAAAGACAGGATCGCAGACCCATGCTTTCGGATTTGAGAGAATCGGGAGCAATTGAGCAAGATGCGGATGTGGTGGCGTTTATCTATAGAGATGAATACTATAATCCTGAGACAGAGAAAAAAAATATTGCAGAATTACTGATTGCCAAACAACGAAACGGTCCAACCGGTTCTGTTGAACTTTATTTCCACAAAGATATATCAAGGTTTGACAATCTTGATAAAAAAATGAAAGAAGAATCAATCTAAAGCTTCTATCCGAACAATAATTTATTTGGAAGCCAGAACATTCGGCTGCTGATTGACAATTATTTCTGGTTTTGCTATGATTGAGGTGTTATTTACACAATAGCTCGGTTATTTGAACTGCCGGCCTGAGCAGAGGAGGGAATGTAATGTCTTCTATAGTGATAGTAGGATCACAATGGGGAGATGAGGGGAAAGGCAAAATCACTGATTTTTTGGCGAGAACTGCGGACGTTATTGTTCGCTATCAGGGAGGAAACAATGCGGGGCACACCGTTGTCGTTGGTGACCAAGAATACAAGCTGCATCTAATTCCTTCCGGGATACTTTATAAAGAAAAGACATGTGTAATAGGAAACGGTGTTGTAATTGATCCGGAGATTCTCATAAATGAATTAGATTATCTAAAGCAAAGAGGAGTTGAAACAAAAAATCTTCAGATTAGCGGGGGAGCACATCTGATTTTCCCTTATCACAAATTAATGGATGCAGCTGAGGAAGATAAAAAAGGGAATAATAAGATTGGAACTACGAGAAGGGGAATTGGACCTGCCTACATGGACAAGGCGGCGAGGATTGGAATCAGGCTGATAGATTTGCTTGATAAAGACGTGTTTGAAGAGATGCTGACTCGCAATTTACTTGAAAAGAACCATCTTCTGGAAAAAGTCTACGAAATACCACCTCTTTCAAAAGAAGAAATATTAACGAGCTATCTAGAATATGCTGAAAAGATAAGATCTTATTTATCCGACACTTCCTTATTCATTCACAATGCGATCAAAGATGACAAGAAAGTCCTTTTTGAGGGAGCTCAGGGGACTCTATTGGATATCGATTTTGGCACTTATCCGTATGTGACCTCTTCACATCCTATTGCCGGCGGAGCCTGCATAGGAGCGGGAGTTGGGCCAACAAAAATCGATAGGGTCATTGGCGTTGCTAAGGCTTACACCACGCGAGTGGGTTCGGGGCCTTTTCCTGCCGAGCTTATGGATGAGACAGGGCAATATATCCGGGAAAAAGGACATGAATACGGAACAACGACAGGACGGCCGAGAAGATGCGGTTGGTTTGATGCTGTGATATTACGTTACGCAGTTAGGCTCAGTGGGCTCGACAGTATTGCCTTTACAAAAATAGATGTCTTATCCGGACTGAAGAAGATCAAGATATGCAATGGCTACCGCTACAGGGGAGAGGTATTAACAGAATTTCCCCAAACACTGAAGGTTCTAGGAGAATGCGAACCGATCTATGAAGAGATGGACGGCTGGAATGAAGATATTACTGGGATAACAAGTTTCGATGATTTGCCGAAAAATGCCCAGGATTACTTAAATAGAATTATGGAACTAACCGGTGTTAATGTCTCGATTATATCTGTTGGATCGGAAAGAGGCCAAACAATTGTTATAGATCGGTTTGTATGATGCTGTTCATGTCAGAAAGTATAGATCTTCTATAGGATCCTCTTCTTGACAAACAATTTTTATTTTGATAGAATGACCCTGCTCTAGCGCATAGACCAAAGAGGCATTGACAATTATCATAGGTCATGTTAACGTACTAAATTGTGGGCCATTAGCTCAGTGGCAGAGCACCCGCCTTTTAAGCGGGGTGTCGATGGTTCGAGCCCATCATGGCCCACCAAAATATTGCTAAGTTTAATGTTGGGCCCCATGGTCAAGCGGTTTAAGACACCGCCCTTTCACGGCGGTAACCCGGGTTCGAATCCCGGTGGGGTCACCATATTTAGGGCGATTAGCTCAGCTGGGAGAGCGCCTGCCTTACAAGCAGGATGTCGGCGGTTCAAGTCCGTCATCGCCCACCAGTTCGCGGAGGCGTGGTGTAGTGGCTAGCATGCCTGCCTGTCACGCAGGAGATCGCGGGTTCGAGTCCCGTCGCCTCCGCCAAATTAAAACTTAAATTTTGATAAAATAAAAGTCCTTGATATAAGGGCTTTTTGGTGTTTTTGAAGGGGGATGCTCTTCTGCAGAAAGGCTATACTGTGGACTTCCTGACAAAAAAGAGAAAGATTAATGAAGGCGAAGTACCTCAGTATTATGTTGAAAATAGCCATCCCGCCATTATTTCTCCTGAAGTATTTGATTTGGTTCAGCATGAACTCAAGAAACGGAAGAACGTTAAGGGATACAAGACTGGGAACAGCTGCTTCTCTGGTAAAATTGTCTGCGGTGAATGTGGCAGTTTCTACGGTAGCAAAGTGTGGCACTCTAACAGCAAGCACCGAAGGGTTATATGGCAGTGTAATCATAAGTTTAGGGATAAGAAGAAATGTAGTACTCCCCTCCTTTACGAGGAAAAAATCAAAGAGGCTTTTTTTAGAAGCCTTTAGCAACTTGCTTGATAATAAAGAGGAAATTTTACAAGAGTATGAAGCCATTATTCAAGCCTTAACCGATACTTCAGGCCTAGATGAGGAAAGCACTAAGCTGCAGAGTGAATGCGAGGTTGTAGCTGAGCTGATCCACAAGTGCGTGGAGGAAAACGCCCATTCTGCCTTGGAACAACAGGAATACCAGCAGCGCTATACATCCTTGGTGGAGCGCTATGAAGTGACCAAAGACAGATTGAAGGGAATAGATGATAAAAGGCTGGAGTGCAATGCCAAGCGTGAGAGTATAGGAGTTTTTATTAGGGAGTTGGAACAAAGGGATGTTCTGATGGATGAATTTGATGAGGGGCTTTGGGTTACAACAGTGGATGGGGTTATGGTTCATTCTGAGCATGAAATAACCTTTACCTTTAAAGACGGTTTAGAGTTGAGTTGGAAGATGTAAGAATACTAAGATACCCGCAGGGTTGGTTTGATATCGGCCTTGCGGGTGTTTTATATGGGTGTAATTCACACATTTTGTATCAAAAAATAACAAACAATGAGAACTTTGCTAATAGTTTTCTAAGCACTTGTTCGAATAATATTGATATGAGTTAAATACCTGAGTTTCGCTGCTTTATTGAAAAAATGACCTGCCATTTTAATAGGGAAGTAGAGATTAAGTTGAACATATTGCTTTGCACTGATGGGTCTGAAAGCGACAAGAAAAACGGCAGAGCTATCATCCCTCGTTTAAAAAC
>SLNR01000035.1 GCA_007132905.1 Candidatus Sumerlaeota bacterium
CTGCCAAAATGAGGAGATACCACTATGACTTCGGCCCCTTGCTCTCTAACCCGGGCAATATCCCCTTTCATCAAAGGCGCGTCGATCATATTCACCAAATATTCGTGCCCCCGGGGAATCGGGATACCGTTGGTACCGTAGGTATAGGCCAAAAAGGCACACTTGATGCCCTCAATATCGACGATGGGCACAGCCTTTCTCTCTTCTTCAGAGCGGGCCGTCCCGGTAAATATCAATCCCGCCTCATCCAGTACATCCAAAGTCCTTCTCAAACCCCTTTCAAAGCGGTCCAGAGAATGATTGTTGGCAGTAGAAACCAGGTCAAAACCGGCCTTAACCAGTGCCTCGGCCAGCTCGTCCGGGCTGTTAAACATCGGGTAACCGGTAAATCGTTCGGCTTCGCCCGCCAGCACGGTTTCTAGATTCCCCACCACAAAATCGGCGTCTTCCCAATAGGGCGAAATGTCGGAGAAAAAATGGTCGAATTGATACGAATCGGTGGCGGCTTCATACCCATCGGCTATCTGGGTATTGTGCATCATAATATCCCCGACCGAAACCAGGGTGATGTATTGATAAGAAGGCTCCCTTATAAACTTCTCTTCCTGGGGAAGCTCAGTGGGGGTATACACCCTTGAGACCACTACCGCCAAAAGAAGGCCTATCACCAGCAAGATGAGCAACACTCGTCTAAGGCGCACTTTTTATTCCTCCTTGCAATTACCGCCCTGAAAGGTCGTCTTTCTCGTTTCGTCTTCTATTTCCTGCAAAGGTAGATAGTTTCTGCATTGAATGTCTAAAGTCCTCTGACTGCCCGCATCTTCAAACACGACAAAAACGGCCCGTGCAATCCTTTACGGCCGTTTCTTTCTCGCTTCTTTATTGGATCAAAAAGTCATCAATCCGCTTTTTTAAATTCCTCCGTTACAGTCAAAAACACATTGACTAAATCCGGATCAAACTGACTGCCGGCACATTTTTTCAATTCTGCCCTGGCTTCGAAATCCCTCATCGTTTTTCGGTACGCTCTTTCGCTGGTCATTACATCATAGGCATCCACAATGGAAAAAATCCGGGCCAAAAGCGGGATTTCCTTTCCTTTGAGCCCTTGCGGGTAGCCGCTCCCGTCATACCATTCGTGATGGGACAAAACATCTTCGGCTACGTTCATTAAATTGGCCGCCGATTGAATGATTTTGGATCCATGCTCGCAGTGCCCTTGCACGACGGATCGTTCCTCTTTATTTAAGGGTCCCGCCTTAAACATAATTTCCTCCGGGACCACCAGCTTGCCCAGATCATGAAAATCCGCCAAGATCTCCAGACGTTTTGTTTCTTCGTCGGTTAAAGCAAGGGCCCCGGCCATCAGGAGAGCATATTTTCTCAAGCGGCGGTTGTGTTCGGCGGATTCATCCGTTTTGGTGTGCATATACTCTTTAAGGGAAAACACCATCCGTTGGGAAAATTCCCGCGCGTCTTTTAACTTCTGCCTATACATGGCTTTTTCAGCCTCTTGGATGGTCTCCCGGACACTTTCTTCCTGCTCTTTTTTGGTTGCCGCACCCAGTGATATGCTGATAGGCACCGGAAATTCTCGAATACTTCGGCAGCGTTTTTTTATGCGTGATAATATCACTTCGGCTTCTTTAGGCCAGGTTTTGGGAAGCAAAATAGCAAACTCGTCCCCTCCCCACCGGCAGACAATGTCTTCTTGTCGACAGGTTTCGCTGATGCTGCGACCAATTAAGGTCAGCATTTCATCGCCCTTGTGATGCCCCAGGGAATCATTGACCAGCTTGAGGCTGTTTACATCCCCCATAATAATGCTTAAAGGCAGCATTCTTTCCACATCCAGCCTCTTTAGCTCTACATCAAAAAAATTTCGGTTGTAAAGGCCGGTCATACGGTCGTGGAAAGTAAGGTATTCCACCTTCTCTTCCGCCTCTTTGCGCTTTTGGATATCGGTGATGATCCCGTCGATAAAGACCAGGCGGCCTTTTTCATAAAGCCCTTTGGCCCGGCCCTGCATCCAACGCAAATCTCCGTCTTTTCGTACGATCCGGTAATCCTTCACAAACTCTTCTTTTTTGTCTACTGCTTCTTGAAAAGCAACGGCCACTTGCTGCCGATCCGTTTCATAAATGATATCGTGATAATGCCGGCGATCATCACCGAGAAACTCTTCCGGTTCATAGCCTGTGATGTCTTTAAAATCATTGCTGAGGTACACAAAAGGAAACCCTTCTGTGGGAGCGGCCCTGTAAAATATGCCGGGCACATTATCCGCCAGAGAGCGAAACTGAAGTTCGCTAAAACGTAGCTCTTCTTCTAAATTTTTCTGTTCGGTGATATCCATTAACACACCATCAATGTACTCTAAATTCCCGTCTTTTGACCAACTGCCCTGTCCCCGGCCCTGCACCCAGCGGACAGAACCATCCGGCATTCGGATGCGAACTTCAAACATATAGGGATCTTTTTTTGACCGGACCTTTTGAAACACTTCCTTTACTTGCTCTCGGTCTTCACTAAGGATAATCTTATAGAATTCTTTTAAAGAGGCCTCCTTGAGCGTTTCTGACGAGACACCCAGTACATCTTTACAGTTGTCCGAGACAAAGGCAATGAACGCCTCCTCTTCTTGTGGTACCACCCGATACACCACGCCGGGAATATTCGCCACCAAAGAGCGAAACTGAACCTCTCGTCTTCTTAAGTCCTCTCTGGCCCGCCGTTCTTCGGTGATATCGGACATAATCCCGTAAAGGCCGCCTTCCCCTTCTTCTTCATTTGGCATGGACCTGGTAAAAGCCCGCACATATCTGGCGTTTCCCGACTTGGTTTTGATCCGGTGTTCGGTGATTACAAGTTTCTTTTTTCTTTTTTGTTCGATGTTTTTTTTGACCTTATCAACATCTTCCGGCCAGATAAAAGACAGCACCGACTCTCCCACCATTTCATCAGGACGAAAACCCGTCATGGCTTCTACAGCAGGGCTTATATATATGATTTTTCCTTCTTCATCCAGTCTGTAGATCGCATCCTGGATGTTTTCCACCAGCAGCTGATAGTGTTTCTTGCTTTTTTTGAGGCCCTTTTCTATTTCCTTACGCTCGGTGATATCATAAATCGTTCCGTGGGTAATAAGCGAGTCGTCCTCCCGGCCGGTAAAATATTGGATGTGCTGCTCCACCCAGCGGATCTGTCCGTCCTTTTTCAGGATCCGATACTGCCTGGTGTGTTCCTGGCGGGGAGTTTTCCGGTTCTTTTGGATTTTTTCCCATAGTTCATCAAAATCATCCGGATGGACTAAGTCCTTCCACAAAACCTGGCCGCTTAACAACTCCTCTTCCGTATAGCCTGTCAGTTCGTACACTTTTCCTTTTATATACCGGGGACGGAAGCTGCCGTCGCCCATAAACGCTATGCCGTGAAACCCTTCGATGAAATCCTGGCCAAGCGTATCGCTCTTCTTTCGTTCTTTTTCTTTCTGTTTTTGTTCGGTGATGTCTTTGGTAATCTTAAGGACTGTTTTTACAGTGCCGTCTGAAGATAATTCCGGAACCATCCGGGTATGAAAATGCCGCTTTTTATCCCCTTTAGAAGAAAAATACGCCTCCTGGGGCTGTTGGGTGTCAAACACCCGTTTCATGAGGGCGGTGAGCTTTTTCGGGTCATCGGTAAACACCCCTGTCTTAAGCTCGCTTTTACCCGTAAGTTCTTCTCTGGAAAGCCCCGTCAGCAAAGTAAAAGCGGGGTTGACATAAATGCGCTCGCCGTTTTGATTGTAGCGGACAATGAGATCCGGGGAGTGCTCTGCCAAAGCCGTAAAATCCGTCTCTTCTTGATTTTCTTTTTCTTGTTTTTCCCAAGACAGCTTTGGTTTGATAAGCAGACTCAAGGAGTCCTGTTGGCTTAAGGCAAGATAGCTTATATCAGCCGGGATTTTTTCTCCTCCTATGCTTTTTATATCCGCTTTAAAAAACCCTTTCCCCTTTTTGTCGACATCCCGGTAAAAATCGGGATGAGCCTCTTTGTTTAGCAGTTCGGTTAGTTCTTGTCCTTTGAGTTCCTCTTCGGTATAACCTAAAAAGGCGCAGGAAGATGAATCGGCCCCAGCCGCTTTCCAGACGCCTTCTTCTTTTGAAAACACCATATGGCAAACTTTTAAGGTCACTTCATCGGCCCTCCTGCTCTGCTCCTGTTTGGTCGGGGCTGTCCTGTTGGCTTTAAAAATCAGCCCGAGGCCGGCTTCATCCGGACCCAGTAGACCTTCACATTCCCAAAGTGAGGCCTTTTGTCCCCGCAAACAGACATCAAAACGGACCGGCTTTCGGTGAATCTTTACCTGTTCTAAAAGCCAGACAGCTTTTCCCCGCTCCTCGGGAACCACCAGCTGCAAAAAAGACAGCTCTTGCATATCCTGTGTATCATCCAATTGTAGAACACGGCAAAGCGCGGGCGTTATCCAGTTTACAAAACCCTCCTCGGATAAGCCGATGGCAAACTCTCTGTTTTCTTGGTCATTTAGCCTACCCTCATCCGTTTCTCTGCCGCTGTTTGACATCGTCGGTCATCCTTTCCGGAAAAACTGCGACCAGGACTTACTCTATTCGAGATGCCTTTTCTAAAACCCTTTCCAAATCTTTTGGGCAATAGCAAACAATAACAAGCCTATCGTCATTATAATAAGAAAAGAGTTTGTCGCCCCCTTGATTCAACAATATGTCAATGTGTGAATTTCCTTTTTTTGTCTCTTCTTTCAAAAGACATCACCATAGCCACAGGCGGCTGACTCCGTCGCTGAGCATCATCACAGCGACCGCGGCCAAAAAGTTCCCTACCATAATCGCTAAAAATGCCCATTTAAAGGGAATGTTTAATAAAGCCGCCGCTAAACTTCCGCTCCAGACGCCGGTACCCGGCAAGGGCACCGCCACCAGCAAGATAAGACCCCAGGCGCCGTAGCGCTGGACCTTGGGACTGCTTTTGTTCATGGAGCGCTCGGTCAGCTTTTCCACGATCCGGCGAAAAGGACGGGTATTTCGCAAGATATCAAACACCGGTTTGATCCACAGCAAAATAAAGGGGGCCGGCAGCAAACTCCCCAGATAGCTGATGATAGTGGCGTGCAGCGGGGACATCCCCAAAGCCACTCCCATGGGAATAGCCCCTCTTAGTTCCACCATGGGCACCGCCGCCATAAAAAACACCGTTAATTCAATTCGAAATAAATGAATAAGTTCTGTAAGCTCAAATCCCATCTTGTCCTGTCCTCACTTTTTATCCGGTCTTTATTTTGATTTTCCGTACATCCGCTGATAATAGGCTTGATAGTCCCCGGATGCCACCCGCTTTGCCCACTTTTGGTTACTTTGATACCAGCGGATGGTATCCATTAGGCCTTCTTCCAAGGTGTACGCGGGCGAAAAACCCAGTTCTTTTTGAATCTTGGTCGTATCCACCGCATAGCGCCGGTCATGGCCGGGCCGGTCCCGGACATGTTGTATCAAAGAAGCCGGCTTGTCCAAGGCCTTTAAAATAAAGCGTACCATGTCCAAATTGGTTTTTTCGTTCTGCCCGCCGATGTTATAGATTTCTCCCTTTCGGCCCTCTGCCAGCACCAGGCAAAGCGCCCGGCAGTGGTCTTTGACATGCAGCCAGTCGCGTATTTGCTGTCCGTCCCCGTACACCGGGAGCGGCTTGTCATCCAAACTGTTCTGAATCATCAAAGGAATCAGTTTCTCCAAAAACTGATAAGGCCCGTAATTGTTGCTGCAGCGGGTAATATTCACCGGCATCCCGAAGGTTTGATGATAGGATCTGATCAGCAGATCGGCACTGGCTTTGGAAGCAGCATACGGGCTGTTGGGCAAAAGGGGCAGATCTTCGTGAAAAGAGCCTTCATCCCCTAAGTCGCCGTATACTTCATCGGTGGAAACCTGCACAAAGGTAACCCCTTCTTGATAAGCCCGGTCGTATTTGTCATCGGGTTTTTCTTTCCAACTTTTTTTGGCCGCCTCTATCAGCACCTGGGTGCCCAGCACATTGGTGGTCCAAAACACCCCCGGCTCTTCAATACTCCTGTCCACATGAGACTCAGCGGCAAAGTTGATGATCCGATCCACCCCGTAATCAAACACCACTTGTTCTACTAACTGGCGATCCCGAATGTCTCCTTTGACAAAATCATACCGGGGATCATCAGTAATGTCTTTTAAGTTTTCCAGGTTGCCGGCGTAAGTCAGCGCATCAAGATTCACGATTTTGCCGCGCCTGTTATCTGAGAGCCAGTATCGAATAAAATTGCTGCCGATAAACCC
>SLNR01000023.1 GCA_007132905.1 Candidatus Sumerlaeota bacterium
AAGGAGGAAATTGTTTTGTTTAATCTGTTAATAAAGAACGGCCAAATCGTGGACGGATCAGGAAATCCTTGGTACCAAGGCGACATAGGCATCAAAGAAGGTAAAATTGCCGAAATAGGCCATTTGGGAAGCTCGCATGCTTACCGAGTTATTGATGCTGCCAATTTAATCGTTGCTCCCGGCTTTATTGATGTTCACACACATTCCAATACCACTCTTCCTGTAAACCCTTATGCCGAAAGCAAAATCAGGCAGGGTGTTACTACTGAAATTACAGGGAATTGTGGTAATTCGTCAGCCCCTATCGCTAACGAAGCTGTTGATGAAATACGGGAAGGTTTTGACATCCTTGGACTTGAGATAAACTGGAGAACCCTAAAAGGATATCTTGATTTTCTAGAGAATCAAGGCATCTCCTTAAATGTTGCGGCCTTAATCGGACACGGAACAATCAGAAAATCGATTGTAGGTTATGACAATCGGACGGCTACTCCCCAGGAGATTGAAGCTATGAAAGAGATGATTGATGGAGCGATGAAAGACGGAGCATTCGGTATGAGCACAGGATTGATTTATCCACCCGGCTGCTACACAGACACAGAAGAATTAATAGCACTTAGCAAAACACTGCAAAAATGGAATGGCTCCTACGTCAGCCATATACGAGACGAAGGCTCGAAAGTTTTGGAGGCAGGAGAAGAAGCGATAGAAATCGGGCGTTCAGCCGGAATTTCTGTACAATGGTCGCATGTAAAAGCAGCTGGAAGCAAAGTCTGGGGGAAATCTTCGGAGATACTTTCCTTAATGGAAGAGGCTCAAAAAAACGGGGTCGATGTTACCGGAGATTTATATCCATACGAAGCAACTAGTACGGGATTGTCCATGTTTTTGCCAAAGTGGGCCCACGAAGGAGGCCGAGGCAAGCTCCTCGAGAGACTCCACGACCAAGATTTGAGAGATCGGCTGGCTGAAGAAATCACTGCTCGCAGAAGAACGCGGGGAAATTGGGACAAGATTATTATCGCCTCTGTATCTCAAGAACGAAACCGAGTTTTTGAAGGCCTTACCATTGAAGCCATTGCCGAGAAGATGAATAAAAAACCTGTTGATGTAGTTATCCATCTTCTCGGCGATGATGATGGAGAAGTAAGCATGGTTAGCTTCGCCATGAGCGAAGATGATATCTGCAATTTTATGAAGCACCCTTTAATTATGATCGGTAGTGACGGAAATTCGCTTTCCCCACATGGAACTCTCGGAAATGGGAAACCGCATCCAAGACATTACGGGACATTTCCAAGAGTTCTCGGAAGATATGTTCGGCAAAAAAACATCATCTCCATCGAGACAGCTGTAAAAAAAATGACCTCTTTACCGGCATCATCTTTTGGTATTTGCGACCGGGGTCTTTTGGCTCCGGGCATGTATGCTGATATTACTATCTTTGATCCGAATACCGTCATTGACAAGGCAACCTACACCAATCCTCACCAATATCCCGCCGGAATCGAATATGTTATTGTCAACGGAGAGGTAACGATTGACCAGGGGGACCATACTTTGGCTCTGTCGGGAAGAGTTTTGCGCAAAAACAAATAATAAAGTAGACGGCCAAAAAAGTTGATCTGATCCCTTTTTGAGTTTAGGATGCAGATCAAATAAATTAAGGGTCGTCTTTTATTTATATCATCACATATATCCTATTCTTAAAGATATCCTTATGCCGCCAACAGGTTAAAAGGAAGAAGTTTTTCATAAGTCTTCAATTTTTTCAAGCCAATGATATGGCCTTTCGTTCCTTTGTAGTTTTTTGAGTAATTCAATGTTATGCTTTTCGACTTGCTCGCGCACAAAGCCCTTATTGTATGGAGGGGTTTCTTTTTTTAAGATATCTCCCTGCGTAGAAAACGGACAGGATGCTAAGCAGATGCCACAATCCGTAAAAACTCTTTTCCAAACCGTAAAGCAAGCTTCCTCTGATATTTTCCTCTGCCTCCCTTCATACACAGGATCCATTGGTATGGCGCTTGAGGGACATCTTAAAACGCAGTTATTGCATTGATTGCAAAAAGAAAGAAGTCCAAATGGTTTCTTTTGGTCAGGCACCAATTCCATATTAGTCGTTACCGCTCCCAAACGGATTCTTGGGCCAAATTCTTTTGTCACCAGCACTCCAATTTTCCCCATCTCGCCTAAACCTGCTTCTGCCGCTAAAGAGGGCAGAGGCATCAGGTAGTTGCCATCCATATGATTTCTTGCCTCATAGCCTAGTGTTCTTAAATAATAACTTATGACCATCCCCACCACTGCAGCATCAAGATATCCTTTCGTCACTTCCACTGATTCGGGAGAAAATGGGGCTGTGTCAATCATGTCTTTATTAAGCTCGACCGCAAAGACAAGCGCGTAATTGTGGTATTGGGTGATTTCCTCTCCATATACTTCAGACTCTCTCCCTCTATGGCTATAGTAAAATGTTTCATCAAGACGGGCCACCCCCACTAACGAAGCACCGTAATAGACAGACATCCCTTTTAGCTTATCGGTCATTTTTTGAGGGTCTACCTCCACCTTCTCAGATAAAACCGGGCCTTCTGCTTTCTTCTTAATATCTGCCAAAAATTGAAACACGGAATCGCCAATCGGTGTATTTAGAGGCTCATACGAGGGATTTCCTTCTTTTGAAGGAGGTTCGCGCAGCCTACGATCCCGTTCTTCAAGGTGCGGATTTCTTCTATAATAATCAAGGTATTCGGGAGAACCTTCCTTATAGTTCAATCTTGAAAAAATAATATCTCTTTCATCTGTTCTTGACATAAGCACTTCCTCCCATTCTTTAAGATCATATAAATCTAATGTAATAGAAATACTTTTTGTTCCTTGCAAACTAGCTTTCATTAGTTTTGAACTTGGCAGGGCAGAAATTTTTCCTGCCCTGCACCCTCTTCTTCGAGCCAGACAATTTGGTATAGAAACATCATTTTTCTTCATTCGCTTAACTATCAAGAATTTTCTTCTGCGCATCGGAGCTCTCTCGCTGCAGGATAATATGTCTCTAGACTCAATTGCAGAGAGGATAATCTTTAGTGTTTAGAGAATAATATTTCTTATTGTATGCCCGGGGAGGTGAAGAAATGAAAAAATATATAGCACCTATTATTATCGTTGGTTTTCTGTTGACCTGGCTGCTTTATCAAGCAATCAGCCTTTTAAATATCTTTCAAATTTATGGAGACATGTTAACAACAACTCAAAAAATAACCATCATGGCTATTATATTTGGCCTCATTCTAGGTCTGCTCTATGTATTAGGACAAAGAATTATTGAAATTCGCAACGAATCAAAAGAAGATCTTCGTAATTATTAATCCGCAAAACTATACTGACCCAAACGTTTACTAAAAAAACCAAATAATCCTTCCCAAAGTTCCACATAAATCACTGCCTTTACCCTGCTTTTCTTTTTTTAGCAAGCCGGGAGAGGCTTTATGTGTTTACGTTTACTTCATGATTACCGGTTTCTGCAAAAATACCATTCGACAAATGGCTGTCACCTTTTATTTTATCTTCGCTGCATCAGCTTTCATGCTCCCGAGATGCATTTTGAGATAATCTCATTGTATCAGATTTATGTGTTGAAAATTAGTGCAATTTCCTGCTTTTTGCTTGCCAACCATCCCTTCAATTTTTTCTGCAGCCTTTTTATTTTTGTCGCTTAATTAATTTTCTTCTTCTAATCAAAAAAGAGAAAAAAAACTCCGGGGGGCGAAGTTTTCTTTCTCTTTCTTTAGACCTTGTTCCTAGGATGAAACTGTTTTAAAACACTATTTCGACTCTTTTTCAATAGTAACCTGTCTCGCAGAATAAATCCATTCCACATCTGCACCGAGTGTTTCACTTACGAACCTAACGGGAACAAAGGTGCGGTTATCACGAACAACCGACGCAGCATCTATCTCTTTCATAACACCATTGATTGACACCGTTTTCGAATCAAGAAACAGTTTGATGTTGGTCTCACCTAGTTCAATTGTAACCGTGCGGTCCTCTAGATACCATTCCACGTCAGCTCCCATTGTCTCGGATATGAATCTTATGGGAACCATTGTTCGATTCGTTTTTGAATCCAGATACGGGGAGACATCGATATATCTTTCCTCGCCATCCACTAAAACCCTTTTTGAACCAATCTCCAAGACAATTCTCATTAATTCCATCTCTTCTTGATCTTGAAGCGGTTCGCTGGGATTATTTGCTTCTTCTAATGCCGACAGATCAAGAATCCCGCTTCCATATTCGTAAGAATTATCTTTTCCCTTTACGTTCTCATGTAAGACTTGCCTTACATCCGCATTACTCATTTCAGAATTCATGCTCCATATAAGTGCCGCCGCGCCAGTTACATGGGGGGCAGCCATTGATGTCCCACTTGAAGCACCGTATCGATCATTGGGCACTGTTGAAAGGATTGAAACTCCCGGCGCGGAAATTTCAAGTTCTGGTCCTGTGGCCGAAAAAGATGCTCGCACTTTGTTTTTGTCAACGGCGCCAACTGCAACCACTGAGTTGTATTTTGCAGGATATCGGATTGTATCCGTATTTCCCTCCGCTGTTCCACTGTTGCCGGCGGCAGCGACGAGAAGTATACCAGCTTCGTAAGCTCTGTCTACAGCATCACGAAGTGCTTTAGAATCTGTATTTGTTCCGAGACTCATATTTATAATATGCATATTGTTCTCAATTGCCCAATCCAGTCCGTTTATCAAGGCCGATAAAGATCCTCTGCCGTTGTCATCGAGTGCTTTTACAGCATAAAGTTCAATAGATGGAGCCATACCAACTACACCCAAACCGTTCGCCAAGGCTCCTATGACACCAGAAACCAGTGTCCCGTGATTTGCAGATCCACTATAGCTGCCTCCATCTATTGCATTATAGCCTCCCCGAAATAATAAATCTTCATGACGGATATCAACACCTGTATCAATTATTGCCACTTTTATCCCTTTCCCTTTTGAGTCTGGCCATATCGCAGGTGCTTTTGCTAATCCAACTCCCCAAGGAATTTGTTCGCCAAAAGCCTCTATTTCTGCATCTTTTTCAATATATTTTATTCGTCCGTCTGCCCTAAGCCTTTCTATTTCCCGTTCTGTCAGCTCAGCTGCTACAACGGATACGTTCTTGAATCGTTTAGCAGAGGCATTGCTCCCGGCCTGGGTAGCCTCAGCGATTCCAAAAGCATCTATGTCTTCAGAAACACCAATTAATACCTTTTGCCTATTTGAACTACTCTGCCCCCGAGTGTTTTCGAATGAAGATCTTGCTTCTACCAATTCTCCTAAAGGCATCATTAATAAACAAATTAAAACGAAAACCGAAATTACTTGCCACATTTTTACTCTTTTCATTCTTATCCCCCCAATGTAAAATTTCCGCCCAGCCGCCGGAAATAAGGGGAAAATAAAAAAACCTTGATCTTCGACGGCCTGGCAATCCTAGGTTTTCACCCGAGGACCCATAGCTTTGCGTCCCTGCCTTTCGGCAGGTTTGCCATTATCGGATAGGTTTCTATCCGCTATTCAATTTTGTTAATAGTTTCTTCCGAGCTTTACTCTACCATGAATAGAAATTTTAGCACATTATATTCTTCATACTGTTTAATGTAATGTACTCTTTCTCATGCTAAATCATATTAAACATTCTGTTTATCCATCTGTTTTTTTTGCTACTTAGCTTGCAAATAACTATTTTTTGCAAAGCTCAGGCTGTTTTCCAATTTCTCCACTGAACTACTTTATACATGAAATAACGACGAGTTTTCATATTTTAAAGCGTTACATGATTATCTGTTTTGAAATCAATCATGCCTGATTACTCTTCTTCTCTTGCTTCCCATATATTTCGTTCTTTAACAAATTTGTCTGCACATATTCCCTTTTTATTTCTTTTTGAAAACATTCTTCAAAAGCAGCATATCTGCTTTCTGCTTAAGTAGTTTGCTCTTTCTGGTCCTTTTTATTTTTCCCTTCCTTGCAGACAAAAATTTTCGCTACTGAGATAACTGAAAAAAAGCGAACTGTTATTGCATCTTCAATTCAATCTTTCGCTGGTGAGTTAGTTGTCTTGTCTAGAATTTCATTACGTAAAAAAGAGAAGCCTTCCGGCTTCTCTTTTGAAGTTTCGTTTAAGCGAGATCCAACAACATTGCGAATACTACATAATCCCACTGATCAGTAATCTCATCGGTTCTTTCGTATCCAGGACCGTCTCCACCAACATAGACGAGCAC
>SLNR01000079.1 GCA_007132905.1 Candidatus Sumerlaeota bacterium
GTCAGCAAAGCGAGATGGATAAAAATGCGTTTTTGACGCTTTTGATTACTCAACTTCGTCATCAGGACCCTCTCAATCCCAAGGACAATGGCGAGTTTATGGCGCAGATGGCCCAATTTTCTTCTCTGGAGCAAATGCAGAACATCAATGGGGGCCTTTCGGATCTAGCAAAGGCGCAGGAAAAAACACAAGCAAAGCTGCTTGGCAGACTTGACGGACTGCAAAGCAGCGTAGAACAGCTCATGCATCTGATCGGGTCTAATCAATCGTATGCTAACAGCCTGCATTTTTCGCTGCTAGGAAAAGAAGCGGTCGTACTTCAAAAAGACAAAACCGAAATAACCGGAAAAATTTCGGCTGTAAAAAGCCAAGGTGGCGAGATTCGCTATGTCATAAACGATGTATCTTATAGCCTTGACCAAATTGTGAAAGTAAAGGCAGGTGATTAAAGTGGACTCTCATCTAAAAGTTCCTTCGTCTTTGAATCAAACAAAAACGCCAAAGCAAGGTCGGCAAAAAGCGCATGATGCACCGGATTTTCAGCAGGTTTTTAAAGAATCGCTAAACAAGCAGCAAGTCAAATTCTCGCAGCATGCCAAAGAACGCATCGAGCAGCGAAAGATCGACCTTGATGCGACCGATGTACAACGAATCTCCGAAGCTTTGGGCAAGGCAAAGGCCAAAGGAGTCAAATCATCCCTTGTGGTGATGAAAGAGGTTACCTTGGTAGCTAGTACCACCAACCATACCATTGTGACCGCGGTGGATGATAAAAACACCAAAGAGCATATTTTTACCAACATTGACGGGGCAGTTTTCATTACATAGGCTGGACCTCTTTGAGGAAGCCAAACGCCGTGGACTGAGCGAAGCGGCGATAAAAAAAGGAGGTTATTTTCATGCAGAGATCATTATTTACGGCGATTTCCGGGTTGAACAATCACCAAACGAAACTCGATGTGATCGGCAACAACATTGCCAATGTAAACACAACGGCCTTTAAATCAGGAAGGGTGTTGTTTTCGGATATCTTAAACCAAACGCTTCAAGGGGCGAGCGCTCCTCAAGAAAACCGCGGCGGCATCAACCCCGCGCAGGTAGGCCTGGGCATGCAGATTGCGGCCGTGGATAACAACCATACCCAGGGAAACTTACAGTCCACCGGACGCGAACTAGACATGGCCATTCAAGGCAGCGGGTTTTTCGTTGTAAGTGACGGGAATCAACACTTTTACTCTCGAGACGGGTCCTTTTCCCGTGGAACAGACGGAAATTTGGTCAACGCCTCCAACGGGATGCGAGTCATGGGCTGGATGGCAGGCGATCAAGGAGAAATTGACACCACTCAGCCTACTCAAAACATCAATATCCCGCTAGGTTTCAGGGCAGAAGCAAATGCCACGGGTCAGATGGTATTTCGCGGCAATTTAGATGCTTCCGTACAACCTTTTTCTGCCGAAGTGGTGACAGCAAGCGAGGGCAGTCCTACCGAAAATGCGGTGCAGGAAATTCATGTGAATCACGCACAAGGCGGGTCATTTACCTTAAGCTTCGATGGAGAAACAACCGGTCCCATTCCTTATGATGCCAGCGCTGATCAAGTGCGCACTGCTTTGGAGGGGCAAATCGGAGTCATCGGAGTCGGGGATATCCAGGTAGAAGGTAATGTCGGCGGTCCTTGGACGGTGGAATTTACAGAGGATCTCGCCTTGACCGAAGTCGATGAAATCGGCATTGATATCGAAGGACTTCATTATGATTTTCCGCTGGAAATGGACATGTATGATTCGTTGGGGAATGTGCATACATTACAACTGCGATTTGAAAAGGCCGGCGTGAATCAGTGGACCTGGGAGGCATTCATTCAAGATGGAGCCGAAGCCTTAGGCAGCGGTAGCGGTGTGATTACTTTCGATAGCCAAGGAGACATCCAAGCCGGACAAGAGGGACTGTTCGTATTAGATCCCATTCCCGCCGGCACTTCTCTTGAAGGGGCCGATCCGGTCCAGGTAAGTTTGGATTTTTCGGCTTTAAGCCAGCTAGTCGGAGATACAGATGCGGTGCTGCAGCATCAAAACGGATTTCCCATGGGGATTTTAAATGACTTTACGGTGGGTTCCAGCGGAGTCATCACGGGAACCTATTCCAACGGCATGGTCACGGATTTAGGACAAATAGCTTTGGGACGCTTTGAAAACCCGGAAGGATTGTCAAAAGTTGGGAACAACATGTACCAGACAACTTCCAATTCAGGGGAAGTCCTGCTGGGAAGACCGGGAACACAAGGCAGAGGGATCATCGAACGATCCACCTTGGAAATGTCGAATGTCAATATTGCTTATGAGTTTACTGAGATCATTACCACTTCCAGGGCTTTTCAAGCCAATTCACGGGTGATTTCTTCTTCCGATGAGCTTCTCCAAGAAGTGGTTAAATTAAAGCGATAAGACAGCAGATCAAGCAGCTTGATGATACCAAGTCGAGGTAAGATGGGAGTGATTCTCTTTGAAGAAGATGGACATACTTACAGTAATGGGAATTATCACGGGATTAGCACTCGTTGCCGGGGCCATTGTAAGCAGAGGCAGTGTGTCCATCTTCTTTGATCTCCCTTCTTTTACGATTACCATGGGAGGATCGTTCAGCGCTTTGTTGATTCGGTTTCAAGTGGATCACTTGAAAATGGTCATTCAAGTAACAAAAAATGCTTTCTTTACAGAAGTGTCTAGCATAGGGGAGGTGAGTTCGGAATTTGTAAGGCTTTGTCAAAAAGCCAGGAAAGAAGGACTTTTGTCTTTGGAAGATGACATCGAGGATATGGAAGATCCTTTTATCGGCAAGGGGCTGCAGATGGTCGTTGATGGTTTAGACGGAGATATGATTCGCGACATTATGCATATTGAGCTCGATTCTCTTGAAACCCGGCATAAACTGGGGCAGGAAATGTTCAAGTTTTGGGGCGCCCTTGCTCCTTCTTTTGGGATGATCGGCACCTTGATCGGGCTAATTTTTATGCTAGTGAGTCTTGATGATCCGTCGGCACTTGGCCCGGGAATGGCTGTGGCTTTGCTTACCACTTTTTATGGTGCGCTCATGGCCAATTTGATTTTTATTCCCATTGCGGGAAAACTCGGGATGAGAAGCGAGGCAGAAATCGCCGTGAAAGAAGCGGCCATCGAAGGGGTGCTGTCCATTCAATCGGGAATGAATCCAAGAATTCTGCAGGAGAAACTCAAAGCATTCATGTCTCCTCGGGAAAGAGAAGAAATTGAGGCCGAAAAAGATCGTCAAACGCAGGAGGAAGTGATGACAAATGAAGCCTGAGCCATCAAAAAGAAGAAAAAAGAAGGCTTTACAGGTCGAAGAAGGGGCTCCGGCCTGGATGACGACCTATTCGGACATGATCACTTTGGTGTTAGCGTTTTTTGTGCTTTTGTTCTCGTTTGCGGTGATTGAAGAGGCTAGGTTTCGGGAGATCATCTCCTCCATCCGAGTTACTTTTTTGGGGGCTGAAGGGATTTTGCCCGGTTCTCCGGAGCCTTCGGAAATCCCGGACGGTGATTTTGAAGAAGACGAAATAAATGTGGTCGATTCTTACAAAGTGCTGGCGAAAATCGAGGCTTTCATCAAGGAAGAAGGGCTGGAAGATCGGATGGCTGTCAAGAAAGATGACAGAGGTATTGTCTTGGTGATTTCGGATGCCATTATGTTTGATCCCGGCCGAGCCGATTTAAAGGGAGGAGCAAGGGATATCCTGGGGTATGTGGCCGAACTGGTTCGAGTCATACCCAATCAGGTGTTGGTGGAGGGTCACACAGACAGTATGCCCATCAATACACCGCAGTTTCCCAGCAACTGGGAACTGTCTGCGGCAAGAGCCGTGGTGGTGGTGCGGTATCTAATCGAAAAAGAGGATCTTGAGCCGGCTCAGCTGGCTGCAGTAGGCTACAGCGAGTATCATCCGGTGGCCACGAACCAAACTTACCAGGGCAGAAGCAAGAACCGCCGGGTGAATATTATCATATCCGAGGTCTTATATGAAGACCTGTTGAGGAGGCCGACATCGTGAGCCCGAGGGATCAAGGGGAGCCAAAAGAAGGCCAAAAGGATCTGAGCAAAAACAAAAAAAGAAAGTCCAAAAAAATGATCGCCGTCATAGTGATGATGGTTTTGCTCAGTGGAGCCGGTATTTGGTACTGGCAGGTGTACGGTCAGGGTCCGCAGGACATGGGAAGAAGCGACCCGCTTGAGGTATCCTCTCCCATGGAGTTTACTGTGAATCTAGCCGATTCCGGACAGCGGCGGTATCTTAAAGCGACGGTGTCGCTTGCCTACCAGGCGAACGGATTGGAGACGGAGCTTATAAGCCGACAATCCGAGCTGCGTGATTTGATGATCGGATTGTTTCGAGCTAGGACAGTATCAGAAATCAGTTGCGAAGAAGGAACCGATACCTTACGACGGGAGATCAAAGAAATGGTCAATGATCGTTTGCAGACCGGGAAAGTCATTCAAGTTTTCTTCACTGAGTTTATTATTCAATAACAAGGGGGGGTTAGGATGAGCGAGGCTAGACTTTCACAAGAAGAAATTGAAGCGCTGGTTCGTCAGGCGAGCGAGAAAGAACCCAGCCAAGAAGCTGGTGTAGAAAAGACCGCCGCCGAAAAAGAAAAACCCGCTGAAGAGAAGTCTGCAAAAGAACACGGTCCACCATCTCATCAAACACCCTCGGGGGAAGACGAAGAAACCAGGCAGATTGAGTTTGAGGAGATCACAGCGCATGAAGTCACCGGTCCGCTGAGCGACATAGAAAACATGCATCACATCAAGTTGAATCTGGAAATTGTTTTGGGAGAAGCCAATCTTACTGTCAAAGAACTGTTGGGAATGAAAAAAGATTCCGTCATCACCATAAACAAAATGGCCGGCGAGAATGCTCTTTTGTATGCCAACGGCAAACTTCTGTCGGAAGGAGAAATTGTGATCCTCAATGATCGGTTCTCTTTTCGCATTGGGTCCTTGGAAGATAAAGAGCAGGTAGTAAGACCTGACGCGGCGTCGGAAAAGGAGGATAAAGATCCCTCATGAGCTTACTTTGGGAAACGGTGAAGATGGTGGTTGTGCTGGGGTGTATTCTGACGGCTGCTGTTTATTTGATCAAACACGGCTCGGCTAAGATTCAACCGAAAATGACCAAAGAAGACGGTCTTTTGCAGATCGTCGACCGGTTGTCATTGGGCCCGAAAACGGGCGTGATGCTGATCAAAGTCGGATCAAAATATTATCTTTTGGGAATGGGCGAACAGACAGTCACCCGACTAGACGAAATACAACAAGACGAGCTGACCCTGTCCGAAGAGCTTTTGTCCAAACCAAATGAACCGCAAGGTTTCGCTTCGGTCCTTGATCGGTTTCAGCAGAGCAAATCCTACTTCGATGAGGTGAAAGGAAAATGGAAGAACCAGGGAGGGCAGGAGCATGAGCGCTAAGGATAAAGTTGTTTGTTTTCTTATCATTGCTTTTTTGGCGGTTTTTGTCAGTGCCCATGCACAAGCTCAGCCTTTGCTGCCCATTCCCGATGTCAATCTTGAAATCGGTCCCGGAGGCGAAGGAGAGGAAATGGTTTCTTCTCTGCAGCTTTTGCTGCTGCTGACCGTTTTATCCCTTGTCCCGGCGTTTTTGGTTTTAATGACTTCGTTTACCCGGGTGGTCATTGTGCTTGGTTTTACACGCAATGCGCTGGCCACTCAAAATTCACCGCCCAACCAGATCATCGTGGGCTTGGCGCTGTTGCTGACGATTTTTGTGATGCAGCCAGTCTTTTCTACCATTCAGCAAGAAGCCATTGAACCTCTGTTAGAAGAGGCGATTGACCAGGAGACCGCTTTGGAAATTGCCTCAGAACCCGTTAGAGAATTTATGTTTCATCACACCAGAGAAAAAGATTTAGCGCTCTTTGTCAACTTATCGGGGATGGAGCAGCCGGCCAGTCGGGCGGAGATATCCCTGCCGGTGTTAATTCCCGCTTTTGTTATAAGCGAACTTAAGACAGCCTTCCAGATGGGATTTATGATATTTGTTCCGTTTTTGATCGTCGACATGGTGGTGGCTTCAACTTTAATGTCGGTGGGGATGTTCATGCTTCCCCCGGTCATGATTTCGCTGCCGTTTAAAATTCTGCTCTTTATTTTGGTGGACGGCTGGCATTTGGTGGTCAAATCCATTGTAGAAAGTTTTGTCTAGTTAGGAGATGAGGTGGTGTCTGAACAATTCGTACTGCATTTGGCACGGCAAGCGATTTTGACGATGCTTTTGGTGGCAGCACCCACTTTGCTGGTAAGCCTGTTAGTGGGGTTAAGCGTAAGTATTTTCCAGGCGACGACACAAATTCAAGAACCAACCCTAACTTTTGTTCCCAAAATCATTGCGGTCTTTTTGACACTGCTCATTTTTGGTTCTTGGATGATGAGCATGGTTTTAAGTTTCACCATTCAGCTTTTTCAGGATATGCCTTTTTTGATTCGATGACAGAAACGAGTGATGATGTTGAATGAGCATTGGTTTGGTTTTCTATTGATCTTTATTCGAACCGTCTGTGTGTTGGTGACTTTCCCTGTGACTAGCTATCAAGGAATTCCTCATCTAATTAAGGTCTGGTTGGCTGCGGTCGTCGCCTACTTGCTGTTTATAAGCGGGTCTATAACCCTTCCATCGGCAGCCAATCTTCATACCTTTAGCATCATTATGGCCATCGGAAGCGAAGTTGCGGCCGGTCTGTTGATGGGGTTTGCCGTTTTGATGGTGATCAATGGTTTTCGTATGGCGGGTCAGTTTATTGATATCAAAATGGGTCTGGCGGCGGCCGGAATTTTTGATCCGCAGTTTGGCAGCACGACGACATTGATCAGCCAATTCTATTACCTTTTTGCGATTATGATCTATTTGGCCATCTACGGACATCACCATCTTTTTATGGCCCTCGGGGAGAGCTTTTCTGTGATCCCTTTGGGGCAGATGTCCTGGAGCGGGGCTGCCCTTGACTTATTCTTGCAGAAGTTTGGTCAAGTATGGTTGCTGGCGTTTCAAGTGTCGGCTCCGGTGGTCGCCACAACGGTCATCACTGATATTTCTTTGGGTCTGATTTCCAAAACGGTGCCACAGCTGCATGTGTTTTTGCTGGGGATGCCTGCTAAGATTTTTTTGGGACTGCTTATTGTCTATGTAACACTTCCTTATTTAAGCGTGTTGGCCGATGAATCGCTGCAGAGGATTTCTCCTTTCCTTCTGTCGCTGCTGGAGGGTGTTTTATGAGCGATAAACCTATGGGAGAGAAAACAGAACAGCCCACTCCGCATCGTTTAAGAGAAGCTAGGCGAAAAGGACAGGTTGTCAAAAGTACCGATCTCTCTTCTGCCTGTACCCTTTTGGCGGCGATTTTGTTTTTTATGTTGATGGGGGATACCTTATTGAACTGGTGCCGGGAATTTGTGTTTGTGATGCTGCAGGAATACATTTTGTATCCTGTGTCTGCCGGCAACATGGCGCCGCTGATCGGCATCATGGGACTAAACTATTTTAAAACCAGCGGTTTAATTTTCGCCGTGGTTTTACTAACCGGGCTGGCCGGCAATTATGCACAGGTAGGGTTCGTTTTTACTACAGAAAAGCTATCTCCTACTTTGGAGAAAATCAATCCGCTGGAAGGCTTTAAGAGAATTTTTTCCAAACGAGCGCTGTTTGAATTAGCAAAGGCCCTTTTCAAAATCGTACTGGTGGGCATCATTGTGTATCTTTTCTTGTCAAATAGTGTGATGGAAGTAATGGCCTACATGTTTTTGACCCCCCAGCAAGGAGCGAAAGTCTTTGCAGCTAGTGTACTGAATCTTGCCTTGCGGGTAGGCGCGTTGTTTTTGGTTTTGGCGGTACTCGATTATGTGTACCAGCGGCAAGAACATTTTAAAAACCTCAAAATGACTCGGCAGGAAGTGAAAGAAGAACACAAGCAAATGGAAGGCGATCCGCTGATTCGGTCAAAACGAAAAGAAAAACATAAAGCCATGGCCGTGACCCGAATGATGCAAGAAATTCCCGATGCATCGGTGGTGGTCACCAACCCGACAGAGCTGGCGATTGCTTTAAAATACGATCATGACAAAGAGCCTGTGCCCAAAGTGGTGGCCAAAGGCGCCGGCGTGACGGCCCAAAAAATCAGAAAATTGGCGAAAGAAAACGGCGTACCTGTTGTGGAAAACCGACCGGTGGCGCAGCTTTTATATAAGAAAGTGGAAATTCACGAAACGATCTCGGCCGATTTGTACCAAGCGGTGGCAGAAATCCTGGCACTGGTGTACGAGATCCAACGAAAAAAGCAGAAAGGAAGGTAAAACATGGACTGGGTTTTAAATCACCGCTTTTTTCACCTAATAAAAAACAACCGAGATATGTTCATTTCTTTAGCGATCGTCGGTATGATCTTTATTATCGTTGTACCCATCCCCGCTTATTTGCTTGATGTGTTGTTTACTCTCAGCATCACTTTAAGCCTGGTGGTATTGCTGCTGACCATGTTTAATACAGAGCCCCTTCAGTTTTCGGTGTTTCCCTCCCTTTTGCTGGTGGCCACTTTGTTTCGCCTATCCTTGAATGTCTCATCGACCCGCCTTATTCTAAGAGATGCCACCGCCGGCGACATCATCAATGCGTTTGGACAGGTGGTGGTGGGAGGAAATTATGTGGTGGGGTTTGTCATTTTTGTGATTATCACCGTCATCCAATTTGTTGTCATTACCAACGGGGCCGGCAGGGTGGCCGAAGTAGCTGCTCGCTTTACTCTCGATGCCTTGCCGGGGAAGCAGATGAGCATTGACGCCGATTTTAACGCCGGCTTGATCGATGAGGAAATAGCCAGAAACAGACGGGTGGATCTTCAACAAGAAGCCGATTTTTATGGAGCCATGGACGGAGCGAGCAAGTTTGTCAAAGGAGATGCCATTGCCGGAGTCATTATTGTCCTGGTGAATATTTTGGGCGGCTTTGCCATAGGGGTCGCCCAAGAAGGCTTATCCATTGACCAGGCCGTCCAGGTGTACACGCTATTGACGGTGGGAGATGGGCTTGTGACTCAGATTCCGGCCATCCTTATCTCAACATCGGCGGGGATTTTGGTGACTCGTTCTGCCAACGAGAAAAATTTGGGACAGGATCTTACCCAGCAATTGTTGAGTTTTCCCAAAGTTATCCTGATGGCTTCCGGGATCACTCTTTTAATGGGATTTGTCCCCGGACTTCCTTTCCTGCCGTTTTTTATTTTGTCGTTAACTAGCGGAGCAGCTGCTTTTCTCTTAATGAGAGAAGCAACCCGTGAAACAGTCGAACCGGAAGCAGCTTTAGTGCAAGAGCCTTCAAGATCTTTTGAAGCAGAAGACTTTCTTCGAACCGTAAGTATAGATCTATTGGAAATTGAACTGGGATACAACTTATTGAAAATGACCGAAGAAGAGTCAAAAGAAGGCGATCTTTTAGAGCGCATTACCGCGGCGAGAAGGCAGATCGCCAGCGAGTTGGGTTTGTTGGTGCAGCCTATACGAGTAAGAGACAACCTTCAGCTGCCGCCCAACCAGTATGAAATCAAGCTCAAAGATAATACGCTGGCTTGTGGCGAATTAATGATGGGGCACTTACTGGCCATGAACCCGGGCGGGGTGGCAGAGGAAATGGAAGGGATAGCGACGGTTGAACCTACATTTGGGCTGGAGGCCATTTGGCTCAACGAGGAGACCAAAGACGAGGCGGAAATGGCGGGGTATACCGTGGTGGAGCCGGCGACCGTGCTGATCACCCATCTTAGCAGCGTAATCAAAAATCACGCGCACGAATTGCTGGGCAGGCAGGAAGTAAAACTGCTGGTGGATCATGTCCAAAAAGAATACCCGGCCGTGGTAGAAGAAGTGATTCCCCAGCAGTTGACCATCGGAGAGGTGCAAAAAGTGCTGCAGAATCTGCTGCGGGAGAAAATTCCCATCCGGGATATGGTCACCATCTTGGAAACATTAGCTGATCAAGCGCCGCAAAACAAAGAGATCGATTATTTAACCGAATCGGTGCGCCAGTCTTTATCCAGAACTTTATGCCGCATGTGTGCGGATGAAAACGAGAAAATTCATGCGGTGACCATCGATCCAGATTTAGAGCAGAATATTGTCTCTTCCCTTCATGAGACGGGACAGGGAACTTATCCGATGCTTGATCCGGAAATGACCCAAGAAATAATTCAACGGTTGGCGGGCGAGATTGAAAAAGCCGGCCTGGAAGGCAAGCAGCCGACGGCTCTGGTTACCCCTAGGATTCGCCTGCCGATGAGACGTCTGGTGGAGAGGGCTCTTCCCCATATGATCCTGCTTTCGTTTAACGAAGTCGCCCCAGGGTATGAAGTCGAAGTGGCGGGGACGGTGAGTCTATCGTGAGAATACAAACGTACCGAGTAAAAAGCATGCAGGAGGGAATGGCCCGCATTCGATATGAATTGGGCCCGGACGCGGTTATCATCGACCGCCGAAAAAAAAGACAAAGAGGTTTGATGGGTTGGTTTTTACCTAGGATCATTGAGATTACCGCGGCCGTGGACGAAGCTGAAAAAAAAGAACCGCCGCGGGAACCGAAAGAAAAAAAGAGGGATCTGCATCCGGAAAAGGATGCGTTAAAGGATGAAATCATGGATCTCAAACGCCTGGTGGGGGAAATTCTGTCTCATCATCAGGATGAAGAAATCTCACAAGAAGCTGCTTTTTGGCAACAACAGCTTCAAAAACAGGATGTGTTTGAAAAGACAGCTTCGGAAATTGTACTGCAGGCTCAAAACAAGGTTGATAAAAGCGAGTCTGTTTCACTGAGCGATCAGATCTATCAAGAGATGATAAAAAAAATCTCTACCGATACCCTGCCCGAAGAGGCAAAATACATCGCCTTTGTCGGTCCCACCGGGGTCGGAAAGACCACTACCCTGGCTAAACTAGCGGCCAATTGGGCGTTTCAAAAAAAGAAAAAAGTAGCTATTTTGACATTGGACACTTATCGAATCGGCGCTGTGGAGCAGTTAAAAAAATACGCCGATATTGCGGATATTCCACTAAAGACGGTGCTTTCAAAGGATGAACTAAAAGAAGCAAAAGATGAGCTTGAAGGATACGACACGGTGTTTGTGGATACTGCCGGCCGCAGCCCCGAAAGCATTTTTCACATACACGAGACAAATCAGTATATAAAGATGCTTCCCGGCCTCTATGTCTGCCTTGTCATGAGCGCTGCTACAAAAAGCAGCGACATCGATCACATCCTTCAGGCTTACCGAAACTGCGATTACGAAAGCCTCATCATCACCAAAATGGATGAAACAAAAACCTACGGGATGTTGTTAAACTGCTGCCTTCAATCTCATCGGCCGGTGGTGTATGTGACAAATGGTCAAAATGTCCCGGAGGACATTCAGTCGGCCGAAGCAGGAAAACTAACGGACCTCATCATGGGAGATGACTCAGATGACTGACCAAGCGGTAGGCTTAAGAAAGTGGCGAGAGGATCAAAGCAGCGTAGAAGACAGAAAAGATCAGGTGCGGACCATCACCATCACCAGCGGGAAAGGCGGGGTGGGGAAATCAAATGTGACTGTCAACCTCGCTTTGGCATTGGCCAAGCTAAACAAGAAAGCGCTGGTGTTGGATGCCGATCTTGGTACTGCGAATGTGGATATTTTGTTGGGGATGGACCCGCCCCATAAATTGCATGATGTTCTTTACGGCAAAAAGCTGCTGACAGACATTATCCTGGAAGGGCCCTTGGGCATCCATTTTATCCCCGGAAGCTCCGGGTTGATGGATATTGCGAGTATCAGTGAAAAAGAGCAGCAAAAATTCATGAATGAATTTGCGCAACTTAAAGATAGGACCGATTATTTGTTGATTGATACCGGAGCTGGTTTATCTAAGTCGGTACTCGGTTTTATGATGGCTTCCGATGAAGTGATCCTTATCACAACACCCGAACCGACTTCCATTGCCGATGCTTACAGCATCGCCAAAACCATCAGTCGCTATCAGCTTCATGCTTCGGTTCATCTCATTGTGAATCAAGCGAAAGGGCAAGGAGAAGGGACACAGGTGGCAGAGCGCTTTATGAAAGTCGCCGGTAAATTTTTGTCTTTGCAAATCAATCACATTGGAACCATTGTCCAAGACCCTCTCGTTGCACGTTCTGTTAGAGAGCAAAGGCCCTTTCTTATTAATTATCCTCAAGCCAAAGCTTCCAAAGGGGTTTTAGAAACCGCTCGACGGCTTAATGCTTCAGGCAGCTCTCAAAAAAAGGCCGGCTTTCAAGGTTTTTTAGACACATTAGCCCGATTCTTTTCGTAAAGGCGGTGACGATATGAAAAAAAATCCATTTAGGATCAACCAAACCATAGAGATTGCTGAGACTGACGCAAACGATTTTCACAAAGTCTTAATACAAGATATGAACAGCCGCCTTCTTTATGTAACGATCCCCGTATCCAAAGGCCAAGCACACATTGTTCCTAAGGGCGATGAAATGAAGGGACGCGTGATCGACCAAGGCGCTGTCTTTGAATTTCTGACCGTCTCCCATGGAACCAAAACAGGAGCGGACATCCCTCTTCTTATGATAGCCGTTCCTCAAAAATATATTCGAAATCAGCGCAGAGACCATTTCCGCCAAGAGGTGGTGATGCCTATTGAATATCAAATAGAAAAGAGCAAACGAGGCGGGACGAAACAAGAAGAAGAGGCAAAAGAGCATCAGGGCCCCTGGCATAAAGGCAGGATTCTTGATATCAGCGGGGGAGGCATTCGCCTGGCAGCGGATGAACCGATTCCTAACGGAGCCGTGCTGCGCCTAAGAATCGATCTGCGCGAACAACGAGAGGGTAGACCAAAGTTTTTCTTTTTATCAGGTCGGATTGTGCGAAAGAACCTTTCGCCGCCCTCCCAAGAACCCAACATGTATAGTCTGGCTTTCGAGGAGATAAGCCAAACGGTGCAGGACAGAATTGTGAATTTTGTTTTCTCAGTGCAGGGAAAAACATTAGGCAGGAGGTGAGAGAATGCAGTCATACAGCTTAAAGACCGCCAAATCCAATGCCGATGAACTTGTTGAAAAATATTTGCCATTAGTTGCCAAGATAGCCCATCGGCTGGCTATGGGACTTCCGGACCATGTCGACAAGGATGATTTGATCAGCAGCGGCACGCTGGGGCTTTTGGATGCGGTGGAAAAATACGACCCCACCAAAGGAGCGTTGCAAAAATATGTTCCTCTTCGGATCCGAGGCGCTATGCTAGACGAGCTTCGCAAAATGAGCTGGCTGCCACGAAGTCTTATGACCAAAACCCGGGAAGTGGAAAAAGCGCAGGCTGATTTATCGGGAGAATTGGGACGCACGCCCACCGAAGAGGAGTTGGCCGTTCATCTTGATGTAAGTCCTAAGGAAATGAGCCTGATATTGGCAGAAATCAATACAAGGGCGCTGCTTCATTTAGAGGGGTATCTCTTTTCCCATGAAGAGGGCGAAAAAAAAGTCATGGATTTCATTCCCGATACAAACGAATGGTCCGACCCTGAAGGAATGGTAACCAAAAAAGAAGGTTCTGAGTTGTTATCCGCTGCGATTGAACAGTTGGGAGAAAGAGATCAGCTGGTTCTGCATCTATACTACCAAGAGGAGATGACCCTAAAAGACATCGGGGAAGTACTGGAGATCTCCGAGTCAAGGGTTTCGCAAATTCACAGCCGCATTATGCTAAAACTTCGCAAGCTGCTTAAGGAGGATTGATCAATGGCTTATGTGCTCTTTTTATCCGGACTCATGCTTACAATGTGGGCGGGCAGGATGTGGTATCGACAGGCAGCAGAAGAGACAGTCGCAAACTTAAATAGCAGTCCTGATATTGTCATGGAAGCAGATGACTACGAAAAGAATACCAAAGACGGGCATAACGAGGATTGGGAAGAAATCAGGCAAAGGATCGAAAGCCAAAAAGAAGAGATCGAGAAACAGAAACATCTTCTAGAACAAATGAAAAAGCAGCCCTGCGCACTGGCGGAACCGGAAAACACGAGAGAAAAGAGAAAGGAGCAGGATCGAAAGAAACTTCACCGAGCAAGACTTTACAATGATGTTTATTTGCTTCACGACCAAGGCGTTTCATTGAGCAAAATTGCCAGGCAAATAGGTCGGGGAAAGGGGGAAGTGCAATTAATACTTGGATTAAGGGGCAGCTCCGGGCAATAAAGTATCCGCTTTTAATGGGTATCGGGATCGGCTGGTTGGCTGCCGCCATTTTGTTTTTTCTTTGGAAACCTTTGTCGATGTCTGACTTTGAAGTAGAAAGAAAAGCTCGAGACCTAGGCATGGTGTATCAGCACGAATTGGTGGTGTTTAAAGAAGAGCCGGAAGAAAATAAACCGCAAGAGGCAGAAAAGGTGCTAGGACACAATGGGCACGATGGGAGGGAAGACCTATGATGAGAGGGATCTATTATGCCGCCAGGGGAATGGCGCTAGAGAGCAAAAAACAGGAAATTATCAGTAATAATCTGGCTAATGCAACAACCGACGGTTTTAAGAAGGATATGGTTGTGGTTCGGTCTTTTCATGATCGATTAAAAGCTGTGCAGCGGGGAAGGCAAAACATGTCCATAGGCGAGATGGCGCAAAGTCCTTTGATGGAAACCGTCGTGACCAGCTTTTCTAAGGGGTCCCTTGAACAGACATCCCGTCCGCTGGATTTTGCCATGGCAGGCGAAGGATTTTTTGGGGTGGAGACCTCAGAAGGGATCCGCTATACCAAAAACGGCCGATTCCAGCTAGACGGCGAGGGATTTTTGGTAACGGCCCAGGGTCATTGGGTACTCGATGCAGACAGAAATCGGCTGGAGCTTTTAACCAAGGAGATTTTGGTGGACGAGAACGGAGGCATATGGAATCAGCAAGAAGAACCGCAGCAGCTTATCGGAACGCTCATGGCCGCGGTTTTTGACGAAGAAGGATTATCTCATCTACACAAGCAGGGCAGTCATTTGTTTGTTTTGGAAGGTGATTTTGAAGCAGTACAGGGACAAGGGCAGGTTCGACAAGGAATGATCGAAAAAAGCAATGTCGATTTAATCAAGGAAATGGTCGATATGATGACGGTTATGCGTATGTATGAGGCAAATCAAAAATCACTGCAGGCACAGGATGAAATGACAGGCAAAAGCATCAATGAAGTAGGGAAACTGCGCTGAGGAGGGAAACCATGATCAGAAAAATTCACAATGCTGCTTCCGGACTGAGTGCCCAGGCAGCTAAGATGGACATCATCAGTCATAATGTGGCCAATATGAATACAATCGGATACAAAAAGAAAGGAATTTCATTTGAGGATTTGTTATACAGAGAGATGGTAGGATCAAGTTCCCCCGTCGCACCCAATGCTTATTCCTTACCTCAAGGGCAAGGGGTAAAACCCGCTGCGGTGACCACCCATTTTGAGCAGGGGATATTAAGGGAAACAGGAAGAGAGCTAGATTTTGCCATCGAAGGAGAAGGAATGTTTCGCCTGCGTCTGCCCCATGGGGAAACGGCGTATACCCGCGCGGGGGCTTTTTATGTAGATGAAAACCGGCATTTGGTATGCAGCCAAGGATATCGGGTTGAAATCGAAGGCTTTGCGCAAATAGATTCTTTTGCCTCGATGGATGTCAATGAGCAAGGGATGATTGCTTTTTTGGATGAGGATGGTCATGCTGTGGGGACCGCACAGCTTCTGCTTTATCGCTTTTTGAATCAAGAAGGTCTTATGGCGATAGGAGAAAACTTGTGGCAGCCTTCGGCCAACTCGGGCGCTCTTGAAGAGGGAGCACCGGGCAAAGAAGGGTTTGGCAAGATACGGCAACGCTATTTGGAAGAGGCCAATGTGAATCTCATCGAGGAGATGGGCAAGCTGATGCTGGCACAAAGATCGTTTCAAATCAATTCTCGGTCTGTTCAAACAGGAAGCGAAATGTGGGAGTTGGCTAACAACATACGCAGATAAATGAAAATAGGTGGTGGAATAACTGATGAGGGTGGAAATGATCAAGGAAGATCTTTTTCCGGCCGGTACCGTAGAAAACGGTGTCAATGACAAGGAATTGGAAAAAGCAGCGAAGGAGTTCTCGTTTTACTTGTTTGGACAGCAATTTATGGAGGGAGTTATGGGAGAAAAAGGAGGTGCGCAGGGCCATATGGATGTCTGGAAAGATATGATGGCTCGCGATCTCATGTCGCTGCCTCATCCAATTACGCAGCATATCTATGAGATGCTGAAAGAACATGGAAAAAAATAGCTTTATTGTTGCGATGAAAAAATCAACCCAATAGCTTTCTGCTATCGAAACGTAATTTGGCGGAGCCGGTTTTCCTTTTTGTCATAGGCGAGACGGACTTGCGTACAAGGTTCCTGGAAGCGGTGAACATGCGAGCCAATCTTCACATGGGTGTTCTCATAAACGTGACCTAAAGTGACCTGCTGATCATACGGAACCGCAATGTGGGTGGATACCGACGCTTCTGAACCAACTTCGTGAATGCTCACCGAGTTGTCGGCAGTGATTTGTCCCCCGCGGACGATTCCTTTGACATGGATGGACCCATGTGCCCTCAAGCGGGTATGAAAACTGCCTTGTCCATCGACGATAATATCACCACTGGCCTCAATATCTGAATTTAAACAGTAAGGAACTTGAACCTGACTCCTGTCTTGTTCCGTGTCGTGAAAATGATGAGCCAATTTTTCCAGGCTTTCCAAAAGAGAAATGGCTGATTCGGGATTTTGATAAGCGACCCGACTGAATGCGGTCAGCTTTTCTTGCAGAGCAGAAATGGTACCGGTCATCTCCTTGGCAAGAACAACTCCTTTGGGGGGATGCAGGTTTTTTTCTAAGCGATGCAGCTGCTTGGGAAAATCCGGATACTTATTTTCAATCAGGCGGTCAAGGACATACCCGAAGCGAGGTGTTTTTTTCTGTCTTTTTTCTTTGATCTGACGGTAGCCTTTAAGCAGTGATACTAATACCCGGGTAAACTCTTGGAGGTAGGGTAGAGTTTGAAAATGATAAGACTGCTGAGCTCCGGCTAGAATAACGGTATTGATCACATTATCTTGGATGTAGACCGAGCCTTCGGTGACAATATGAGCATCCGTGACATCTTTGGTGATCGTAATGTCTTGCCCGGCCGTGATCTCCATGTTTTCGCTAACACTTCCCATCACTTTAATGCCGCCGTCAAAATGGAGATTGCCGGTTTTCATATTGATATCCTGGTGGATGGAATAAGTCGGCAAGACAGAGGCCTTGACGGTCCGATTGGACTTCTCTAGATGTGGATGCCCGAGTACTGCAGAATACAGTGTAAGCTCGTCACTGCTTAGATAAGTGTTTTTACCGGCTTTGAGCGAAAAATCGTTCACTTTGTCCGCCGGCAGCTTCTTTGCTTTCACATTCAAACCCTCGATACCGAACGAGGCTGGTTTTTTTGAGAGGAGAAGTTCGTCCTTTGCAACGCAAGGAATGCTGCCCTTTTCGCGATAGTTGATTTGAAGTTCGTCTGAGGTTTTATCATGCAGGTTATTCTCCTGCTTAAAATGGACCGTCAGTAAAGCATCGCGACCGGGTTGAGGAGGGGTCCCGGTCGCGATATCTACGGGGCGGCCGTCCATTCGTTCATAGGCTTTTTGGACAGCCTCTTGATCGATCCCGTGGGCAAGGCCTGATGTTTTTAAGAGTGCATCAAGTTCTTCCCGGGTACATATGGAATCAAATACGAACTGTTTTGTCACCTTGGGTTCAAAGATTTCGCCATCACCGGTTTGATCTTCAAGTTGGTAGCAAATAGACCGTTTTTTTTGAAGAGTTAACGAGGCACTCATCTGATCAGAGGCAATCTGTATGTCGGCGGTGCCCTCTTGGATCATTTTTTCTTCTGATTCCCAAGTGATCTTATCGTCTGGACCGACTGGCTGTGCTTCTTTTAATAAGGTGTCGTTGACGAAAAGACGTATACCCTCAACCGGAACCAAGACAGGATGTTTGCCGCTGTCCGATGCCTGTATCGAGAAGATTCCTTCTTTGATTGTGATGGATATTTGATTTTTTTCCATGAAGATCGCCACCTTTATTTGAGAATGTCTTAAGTTTTGGCTTGTTTTTACCGAAAAAGACCATAAGGAAGAACAGCTAGGGGGATGGAAATGGGCAAAGATGTTTTGTCTCAATCAGAAATCGATTCTATCATCACTGCGCTAGGTTCAGGAGATATTTCCACACAAGAAGAAAGCGCAGAACAAGTAAGTGAAGATGAAGTGACTATATATGATTTTCGGCGTCCGAATAAGTTTTCTAAAGACCAAATGAGAACATTAAAAAATATTCATGAAAATTTTGCGAGAATGCTGACGAATTTCTTAACTGCCTATTTGCGAGTGCCGGTGGCTGTAAAACTCGAATCGTCAAGCCAGGTTAGTTATGAAGAATTTATGAATTCCCTTCCTCTCCCCACCTTGGTAACCGTGTTTTCTTTTTCTGAGCTAGGAGGAAGAGCTTTTATGGAAATGAATCCGTATTTCTCTTTTCCTATTATTGGCATTCTTTTCGGCGGCGAGGGCAAATTGATCAACAAGATGAGAGAGCTTACGGAAATAGAACTGAGTGTGATGCGAAGAATTAATGAAAAAATTCTTGATAATTTGCGTTATACTTGGGAAGATTTTGCCGATATAGATCCTGTGATTGAAAATTTAGATACTAATCCCCAATTTAGCCAGCTTATTGCTTCCAATGAAGCGGTAGTGCTGCTCAGTTTTTCCACACAAGTAGAAGGAAACGAAGGATTTATTAATCTTTGTCTTCCCTATATAACGCTTGAGCCTATGTTGGGACAGCTGTCTGTGCAAAACTGGCATACACGCCAGGGTAAAAAAGATCAAGATGAGGAGCAGAGTTTGGAAAAACTAAAAAAGCGCTTAAAAGGCGCCGAGGTGGAACTGACAGCCTTGATAGGAAAGACGGACATAACCGTGGCTGACTTTCTTCAGTTTGAAGAGGGCGACATCATTATGCTGGATAAATCCGTGGAGGATCCGATTGAGCTTTGCCTGGAAGGACGGCCGAAGTTTGGCATGAACCTGGGAAAAGTGGGAAAAAAAGTGGCGGGCGTTATCGTGGACCGGGCCGAGGATGAGGAGGATGCCGTGTGAGCAAAGACATATCACCGCAAGAATGGGACGAACTGGTCAATGGACATTCGACAAATAAAGATTCCAGTGGGGCAGATTCAGATCGCCAAGAAAGCGAGATCGATAAGGAAAAGCTAAACCTTATTTTAGATGTTCCGATTCAATGCCAGGTGGTGGTCGGCCGAACCGAAAAACAACTACAGGAACTTTTGCACATGAGGCCGGGAAGAATTTTGGAAACAGAACACATGGCTTCGCAGCACATTGAACTGCGCATAAACAACCGGCTGGTCGCTCTGGGCGAAGTAGTGGTGGTGGGAGAATTTTACGGACTGAGAATTAAACAGATAGCAAAGCCGGTTGATATTATCGAAAAATTGAAAGAAGAGTAGATGAAAGGTGGTTTGCCAGGTGAGGCAGCACGATGATCAAGGCAGTCCTTTACATGATTTCAGTGATATAGAAAAAGATACCCTCAAAGAAGTAGGGAATATTTCGTTGGGTTCTTCGGCGACGATCCTCTCACAGCTTATCAACCGTCCGGTACGGATTACGACTCCCAGCCTTTCCTACCGCACTGTCGAGGAAATTAAAAATGGTTTCCCCACCCCGTGTGTCATGGTAGGGGTGGAATACACAGAGGGTTTGGCGGGCAAAAATCTTTTGATCATCGATACGCAAGACGCGGCGATCATCGGACAGCTTATGATGATGGAAGATCCGGATCCAAAAGTGGAACTATCAGAGATTCATTTGAGCGCAGTGAGCGAATCAATGAATCAAATGATGGGGGCGGCGGCGACTTCCATGTCCGATATGTTTGACCGGAAAATCAACATCTCGTTTCCTCAAACCCAATACCAAAAACCGGGCGAGCTGCTGGAAAGCCAAAGTCTATTGGAAGGAGAGACAGGTTTTATCCAAGTTTCTTTTAGGCTGGAGGTTCCTGATTTGATTGATAGCGAGCTTTTGCAGCTTATGCCGGTTTCTTTTGCCCGTTTGGCCGTTGACTATTTGCTGGACAATTACAGACAAAACAATGAAGAGAAAACGAAAGCCTCTCATGAGCGTGGTTGGGGGAAAATAGAAAAAGCAAGGTGCCGCGATATGATCGTCATGTTGATGGACTCAGCAGCAAAGACTTTATCCGATATGACAAGCAAAGAAATGGAATATGAAATTGACTCTACCGTTTTAATCGAAGGACATACGATCCATGAAGAGCAAAACGCAAATGGGGTGATAGTGCAAGCCGAATTAAAAGATGGATTGGTGGGCGAGAAAACGATTTTTCTCGACGAGAAAGAAGCAGCCCTGATCGGTCAGTTGATGATGGGTGAAGAGCCTACTGGGGAAAGTGAATTAAACGAGATGTATTTGAGTGCGCTAAATGAAGCGTTCAATATGATGTTCGGGGCCTTTGCAACCGAATTATCCAAGCAGGTCGGCCGTGAGGTGTCTTTGGGTGCCCCCCGACTGCATCATATGACCGAAAACGATCGCTGGCCTGATGGTTTGGAGTGGGACAAAGACAGTTGTTATGTAAAAACAGCCTGCTCTTTTGCTTTACCCGGCGGCTTTGTTGCCAAGATGATGCATTTGTTACCATTGTTCCTTGTTAAAGAGGTAGCCGAAGTTTTCACAAGTGAAGAGGAGGCGCTTTACCCGGAGGCTCAAGGTAATGAAGAAAAAGAGCCGCAAGGACCTGCTTTTTCCGATGCAGCGTTAGCTGGTGGGCTGTCTGTAGAGCCGCCCGAAGACGAGGAACTAAGCTTGGTAAAGCACATCAAATTAGAAGTCTCAGGAATAGCCGGCTGTGCGAAGATGCCTTTGGCCAAGGTGCTTCGTCTAGGGACAGGATCGGTGGTGGAGCTAGATAAAGAGGTAGGGGAAGATGTGGATGTGTTAGTAAACGGAAAACAAGTGGCCAAGGCAGAGATTGTGGCCGTAGGCCAACAGTACGGGCTTCGAGTAACAAAAATATATCGTTCTTAAGGAGGCAGTGACTATGAGTGAACAAAAAGAAAAAAAAGATCTGCAAGTCGTGGCTTTTTGCTTGGGGGAAGAAGAATACGCGGTGGACATCCAAAAGCTTCGCGAGGTCGTTAAATATGTAAATATCACCCCCCTTCCCCATGCGGCCGATTTTATCGAAGGGATTATCAATTTGCGTGGAGATGTGATTCCGGTCATCGATCTGAGAAAACGATTTGGAATTGGCACTTATGAAGTGGATACTAAGACAAGAATCATTATTGTCGAGATTTTTGGAAATCTATTGGGCTTTGTAGTGGATGAAGTGACGGAGGTACTGCATTTTGCCGGTGAGCAAATTCAAGATCCCCCCCAAGGGATGCTGGAAGAAGACAATGACTATATTGAAGGAATAGGCAAGCAGGACAGCCGGCTCATTATCATCCTGGATCCCGAGAAAATCATCAACAGCGAAGAACAGGCCGATTTGGACCTGGCCGAAAAAGAAGGGACAGAGAAAGCGACCGCCTAAACCGAGGAGCTGACAGGAGGCGAAACCGTTGGACCAAAATGAATACCAAGACATATTTATGGCCGAATCCCGGGAATATTTGCAGTACTTGAATGAAGCTTTGCTTTCGTTGGAAAAAGATCCCAATGACGAGGAAGCTGTCCAGCAGATGTTTCGATCCGCCCATAGTCTAAAAGGGATGGCAGCCACCATGGGGTATGACAGCATTGCTAGTCTCACCCACACCATGGAGAATGTACTGCAGCGATTGCGAGATAAAACGCTGGCTGCCAGCGAGAGTTTGGCAGATATCTTATTTCACTCCCTTGATACCTTAGAAAAGCTTTTGGCCCACCTTGAGACACCAAAAGAAGAGGAACCGCAAGTGGATTCATTGGTCAAAAAGCTAGAACAGATTCAAGAAGGCCGACCAATCGATACAAAAACTGACGAGAAGGCAGTCAGCGCTACAGCAGGAGAGGATCGTTTTCAAATGGAGCAGTTGGCCGTAGATGCTTATGAGCAAGAGATTATAAAGGAAGCCAAAATGAAAGGCGAGTCTGTCTATGCCGCTGAAATATTTCTTAAAAAGGATGCTTTACTGAAATCTGTCAGAGCGTTTATGGTGCTTCGGAGCATCGAAGAGCTAGGTGTATTAATCAAGACATACCCTTCAGCACAAGATTTGGAAGAAGACCGCTTTGCAGAATCATTTGTGATTCTCTTGCACACCGGCAGACAGGCGGATGAAATCAAAAATAAGATTGTAAAAACGCCCGATATTGAATCAATCGAGATACATGAGTTTCCAAGTGGTTTGGCCGAAGAGAATGATGAAGCAAGCCAAAAAGCAGATAAGGCGCTAGAAAGGGATCCTGGGATGGAACTTGCTACAAAAACGAATGGCAATAAGAGTAACCACCCGGTTTCTGCCTCCAAAAAAGAGAAAACCGTCCGTGTCGAGACCGAGAAGCTCGACAGGCTGATTAATTTGGTGGGCGAACTGGTGATTAATCGAACCCGATTGGTGGGCATGGCGGATTCTCAAGAAAAGGGTGGTCTCAAAGAGGCTACAGAACAGCTTGATCGGATCACTTCTGATCTGCAAAATGCGATTATGAAGTTAAGGATGGTTCCGATCAAGCAGGTTTTTGACCGTTTCCCGAGAATGGTCAGAGATCTTGCCAAAGAAGAACACAAAAGGATCAACTTGGTGATTCAAGGAGAAGATACAGAATTGGATCGTTCCATTGTAAATCAAATAGGCGATCCGCTGGTCCATCTTTTGCGAAACGCCGTGGATCACGGCATCGAAACAGAGGAAGACCGACTTCAAAAAGGAAAAGAAGCGGTGGCAAAAATCCTGTTGGAAGCAAGACATGAAGGAAGCTATGTGGCCATCGAAGTAAGTGATGATGGCAGCGGTCTCGATCCTAAAAAGCTTAAAGATACCGCTGTGAAAAAAGGAATCATTACTCAAGAGGAAGCGGCTTCCATGGATGAACGGGAAGCTTTTCATCTTATGTTCAAAAACGGATTCAGCACTTCTGAAACGATCACCGATGTTTCAGGACGAGGGGTTGGCATGGATGCGGTAAAAAAAATCATCGAAGGATTAAATGGGCTGGTTGATGTGCAGTCTGCGGCGGGAGAAGGAACCAACATCATTATTCGCCTACCCCTTACACTGGCCATCATCAAAGCGTTGCTCGTCAAAACCAACCAGCAGGTCATGGCCATCCCGCTGGAAAATGTCAAAGAGAACCTCTTGGTCAAAGCAGAGGATATTCGCTATGTAAAAGGGGAAAAAGCCATTTCGGTGCGGGATGAAATTGTTCCTTTGGCTTCACTGCATGAAAAGCTGTCCTCTTTAAAAGAACCTAAAGAACTATCCGATAAGGATGTTTCTGTTGTGGTGATGCATGTGGGGGATAAAAAGGCCGGCTTCATCGTGGACCAAATGGTCGGGCAACAGGAAGTAGTGATTAAGCCGCTAGGAGATATGCTGGGCAAATTGAAGGGGATTGCGGGTGCCACGGTACTAGGAAATGGAGAGGTTGCCTTGATATTAAATGTGGCGACGTTGATATGAGGAGGGAAAGTTATGTCAGGAATTTTGATAACCGATGATACAGCTTTTATGCGCATGACACTGAAAAATATTCTTTCAAAAAACGGCTTTGACATAGTGGCAGAAGCCCAAGACGGGGTGGAGGCTGTCAGCAAATACAAAGAAGAAAAGCCAGATCTTGTTACCATGGACATCACCATGCCGAACATGGATGGGATCGAAGCCATCAAGGAGATAATGGAATTCGATGGAGGGGCAAAAATCATTGTCTGCAGCGCCATGGGACAAAAGTCGCTGGTGATCGAAGCTCTCGGAGCCGGGGCAAAAGATTTTATCGTGAAACCTTTTGAACCTGATCGAATCTTGGAGGCTGTCCAAAAGGCTTTGGAGGAGTGATGATGTGGATAAAGCAATCAGTCAACGCCAAGAAGATGTATTAACAGAAATCGGCAATATCGGCATGGGAAATGCAGCTTCTTCCTTGTCGGAGTTGTTGAAGGAACAGGTGAGGATTAGCGTTCCAAGTGTGGATATTGTTTCTTTGGGAGATTTACCCTACCACATGGGAGGGGCAGCCGATCATGTGGTAGGCATTTATGTTCCGGTCCATGGGGATGTTTACATGCATATGATCTTCATTCTCCCGTTGAAAAGCGCTTCTGTTATCGTATTAAATATAACCGATGGATTGGCACAAGAAATGGATGAACTCGGGCAATCGGCCATCGCAGAAGTAGGGAACATAGTGGTAGCAGGGTATGTTAATGCTTTTGCTCATCTGACGGATTTGCGATTGCTGCTGCAGCCACCTGTTTTGGCCATTGATATAACAGAAGCCATACTGGGTTCTGTATTAGCGGGAATACAAATTCCTGAGAATTTTGTCATTAACATAAAAGCTTCGTTTGAAACCGGCAGTTCTAAAGCAGAAGGGTATTTGTGTATGATTCCGGCCGAAGATTCCTTTCCGTCCGTTTATGAAGCTTTGCTCGAGGGATTGGGTGATTAATGGTGGGAAAAGTGGTCAAGGTCAAGATTGCAGAGTATCATGTATTAAAAGGAGAGGGAATCCTTATGACCATCGGGTTAGGGTCTTGTGTAGGGATTGCACTGTATGATGCAAAAGCCAAAGTAGCAGGCTTAGCTCATATTTTGCTGCCCGACAGCCAGCAGTTTGTAAAAAGAGATAATCTAGGGAAATATGCGGACACAGCGATTCCTCTATTAATCCAGGAAATGAAAAAGCTGGGGGCGGATATCCGCTCAATACAATCCAAAATTGCCGGAGGGAGTGCTTTGTTTCAATCGCAAAACAACCATATCAATGGAATCGGCATTAGAAATGTGGAAGCAGTCAAAACAGCTCTTCAAGAACTAGAACTCCCTTTAGTTGGTTCTGATACGGGGGGAAGCGCAGGAAGAACCATGCAGTTGTTTTCAAAAGACGGGAAAGTTTTAGTGAAAGCCGTCGGGTCTGGTCCGATCAAAATTTAGTTATACGGAGGAGCTTATGGGTAAGATACGTGTTTTGATAGCGGATGATTCCGCCTTTATGAGACAAGTCATTAACGATATGTTGAGTGGTGATGAGGTAATTCAGGTGATCGGAACCGCAAGAGATGGGAAAGATGCTTTGGCAAAAATTAGGGATTTTAAGCCGGATGTAATTACACTCGATGTTGAAATGCCCCGCTTAAATGGCCTGGAAGTACTTAAAATAGTAATGAAAGAAAATAACCGGCCGGTGATCATGCTGAGCAGTCATACCCAGTCAGGAAGCGAAATCACCTTGACAGCCCTTTCAATGGGCGCCGTGGATTTTGTTGCAAAACCGAGCTCTCCATCGGATCTCGGGTCGATAAAGGCGGAATTAAAAGAAAAGATTGTCGCGGCAGCCAATGCGGCTAGAAAAAAACAAGGGCCGGGAAAAGAAGGTTTGCAGCCTCAAAAAAGTGTAAGCGCCAGTGTCAAGAAAAAACGAAGGCCTTCACTTATCGGTATTGGTTCTTCTACGGGAGGCCCCAAGGCCTTGGAAAGCCTTATTTCCCAATTGGAAGAAGATTTCACGGTCCCGATTTTGATCACGCAGCATATGCCGGCTGGTTTTACAAAGACATTTGCCAAACGCCTAGATTCAGTCAGCCACCTGTGCGTAAAAGAAGCGGCGGATGGAGATCACATAGAGCCGGGAAAAGTGTATCTCGCTCCCGGCGGGCACCATATGTGTCTTAGGGAAAAACGGGTCATATCTTTAAATCAAGATCCACCTGTCGAGCATGTTCGGCCTTCAATCAATGTCATGCTCGAGTCGGCCGTTTCGCATTATGGTGATCAACTGATAGGGATTATCCTAACAGGCATGGGCAAAGACGGCGCCAAAGGGATGTTCAGGCTTAAAGAAAAAGGCGGCTTGACAATGGTTCAAGATGAACATTCTTCCGTCATTTTCAGTATGCCCAAAGCAGTGATCGATCAAAAGGCAGCTGATATTGTCGCTCCCATCGATGAAATGGCCGGTATTATAAAAGAAGCAGTGGACAGTTGCAGGTAGGGGGTAAACCATGATGACTTTTGAAGAATTCACAGCAAAAATTCACAAAACCATTGATCTGGATCTAAGCAAATACAAAGAAAACCAATTAAAAAGGCGCGTCACTCAGTTTATGAATCGTTATGAACTTGCCTCTTTTTCCTCTTTTTTTGATTTGCTGGAAAAAGATGCTCATGTACTGTCCAAATTCAGAGACTATATCACTATTAACACCTCGGAATTTTTCCGAGACACAAAAGTGTATCGATACATTGAAAAGCACATCCTTGCCCACCATCATTCTCGCAAACCGACTTATAAAATTTGGAGTGCAGGCTGTTCAGTGGGAGCCGAACCTTATACTTTAGCTATGCTGGCTATGGAGAAAAAAATTTCTCGTATTAACATAACGGCCACCGATTACGATCGGTCCGTGCTAAAAAAAGCCAAAGAGGGAATCTACACAAAAAGCTATTTAAAGAATGTACCGGATCAATATTTACGCAAGTATTTTACAGAGGATAAAAAACAATACCGAATTCTACCTGAAGTAAAGAAAAATGTGACATTCCAAGAACACAACCTTTTAAGCGACCGCTTTTTAACATCAAATCATCTCATTCTATGCCGAAATGTTTTTATCTATTTTACCTATGAAGTTCAAATGGAACTTGTACGAAAATTTGCCGCAGCACTCCAGCCGGGGGGTTACTTGATTATTGGCAGTTCAGAATTCATCCCTGTTCCCGAGACATTCGGCTTCGAAAAGGAATATTATTCCATATACAAAAAAGCCTTGTGAAATCGTATTTTTTGTCTTGCAAATCAAGTTTTTGTCCGACCGGTCGATACAAAAGTAGTGGCTTCTTTAAACTTTAAAGAGAAGAGGGCTGATGCATGGATATTTTTGTTGCCCGCCAACCCATATTTGACCAATATCAAAAAGTAATCGGCTATGAGATTTTGCATAGGTCAGGACCGGACAATCATTTTATCAAAACGAGCGAATACGGTGTCGATGAAACCGAAGAAGTGATTATGAATAGTTTTCTTGTGATCGGGTTGCAAACATTAACAAGGGGAAAAAGAGCCTTTATTAATTTCCCCATGCAGTCTCTCATCAAACAAGCTCCTACCCTTTTACCTAATAATACAGTCGTCATAGAAGTCCTCAGTGATTATTTAGTGGATGGAGAAGTCATTGAGGCTTTAGAACATTTAAAAGGAAAGGGGTATATTTTGGCATTGGACGATTTTGTTTTCCGGCCGGATATGATTCCCATCCTTGATCTGATGGATATTGTGAAGGTTTGCTTTTTGAGTCACAACAGCAAAGAAAGAAAAGATATTGCTAAGCTTATGCGCTACAAGGATGCCCGCTTGCTAGCTGAAAAAATAGAGACTATGGAAGATTTTGAGGAAGCGAAAGAGCTCGGATATACCTACTTTCAAGGTCATTTCTTTGCTCGACCTTTGCTTTTGAAAGGAAAAGATATCGAAGCTTTTAATCCCACACTTTTAGAACTGCTTAAGGAAGTGAATCAAAAAGAAATACATTATGAAAAACTAGAATCATTGATCAAAAGGGATGTTTCTCTTTCCTATAAACTGCTTCGATACATAAATTCACTTTCGTTTGGCTTGATGTCGGAGGTTCACTCCATTCGCCATGCCATTTCCTATTTAGGGCAAAACGGGCTGAAAAAATGGTTGTCCATCATGTCGTTGCGTAGGTTTGGGAAGGGGAAAGCCAATGAATTGTTTGTGTCAGCCGTTTGCAGGGCCAGCTTTTGTGAAGCGATGGCTACGCAGGTGAATTTAGATAACAAACGGGGAGACCTCTTTTTGGTCGGACTGTTTTCTCATCTAGATGCTTTTTTAGACCAACCTATGAACAAGATTATTGAGCAGCTTCCTGTATCGAAAGAAGTGAAAGATGCCTTGGCTGGCGAAAGCGGAGTCATGAAAGATGTTTATGACCTAGTGGTGCATTATGAGAAAGGAAACTGGGAACTGTTTTCTAAACAGGCGAGGAAACTGCAGTTAAAAGAGGATAAAGTGGCCAAAGAATATTTTCACTGCCTTAGAGAGGCTGATGTTATATTTGGCATCATGGAATAAATCAGTTCAATCCTATGTCCTTATAGAAGAATCGTAAGGGCCGCTGTTATGATAGATGCTCAATCCGATTACATGGAGGTGCGGCAATGAATGAAGAAAAAATTATGGTCTACAATGTCTAGTGATCTGCATGAGAAAGTAAAGGAATATCAAAAAGAGGAAGGATTTCCAACAGCGACCAAAGCGGTGATGAATATACTCGATAGCCACAACGAAGTGAAAATTGATTTTCGCTATAGTGGGTACGAGGCGAAAAAGATCGTCATGACAGTTCCCGAAACCCTGTACAACCGATATCGAAAAAAAGCGGAGAAGGCAAAATTGAGTAATTCTGAATGGGTCCGATGTGTTTTGAATTCATTCTTCGCCAAAGAAGGTACAGGTACCTAAGAAGAACTTTCTAAGAGATTGCAAGCAAGAATCGCAAATCCGGTGATGGATGTTGGTCGCTATAGAAAAAAGAGTTGTTTTCATTTAATGAATCATCTGCTTCAGTTTAGCCCAGCCGCCACTAAGGCTGGTTTTTTTTGCACGGCACCGCAAGGGTGACGGATAAAAAAATCCGATCAAAAACATATGATAACAGGAAATGAGCCAAAAAAGTGCAATAGAAAAGATAGTCTTTTCTTTATGGAACGGTTCATAACTTGTGTATCAGAAAATGCCAAAGAGGGAAAACCAACTTATAACAGAGAAATGAGCAGGATAAAGGAGTGTGTCATAATGAGCAAAGAAAGTCTTCTCTGCCGCCACTGCGGCAAAAACATCCTAGAGCATCAAGGGCTTATTGTGTTTGTAAGAGGCATGCGATTGGGCAAGATTGTGGACGTGTATGGATGCTGCCGAGGTGACTGCGAGGCCGCATTGAAAGAATCAAGAGGGGGAAAAGAAGAAATCGCTTTTTCAATTGAAGTAGCGGATGTGAAAGAGCCATGGAAGTTTTACGAATATGCAGTTGGTCTTATGGACCGTCTTTATCAAGGATTGAAAATAGACAAAGCAGCCTACAAAAAACTAAGGGAAATGATGGACGCGGCTGCTCCTCAAGTGTTTGGCTGGAAAGAGCAGGACAAATATGCAAAATAGATCGACGCAATAATGAAAGGACTTGTTAATCTTCGTTATGTTGATTATGAGTAGTTGAAAACAAATGAAAAGACTAAGACGATTCGGGAGTGCTGAATATGGAGATAACGATTCGCACGATGGAAAAAAAAGATGTCGAAGCTGTTCGGCAGTTAATCCCCGCCGTGTTTGCCCATCTCTTTGCCCAAGAAACAGGGCGGCCGCAGCATCTGCCGTTGCGCCTAGAAAAAGAGATTTTGTTTTATTTGGGAAACAATCCCGAGGGTTGTTTCCTTGCTGCCACAGCAAAAGGAAAAGTGATGGGTTGTTGTTTTGGTCATATCTGGGGAGAGACTGGTTGGTTAGGTCCTATGGTTGTGGCCCCCTCTTATCAAGGACGAGGGATAGGCAGCCGTTTGCTAGAGAGGGGCACTTATTATTTAGAAAATAGTGGATGCAAAGTGATTGGCCTTGAGACGATGCCTCAGACTACGGCAAATGTTGGGCTTTATCTTCGAAACAACTATTACCCTAAGAATCTGCGAATTCGCTTTTATAAGAACATGGATAGCCATCAAATAAAAACGGACGGTCGTTTTATGCTTCCATCCACTTGGTCACAGGCGAGTGCCTTTTTAGAGGATGTAAAAAGAATAAGTCGTGAGGTAGATCCTTTTATCGACTATCAAAAAGAGTTTGCAGGAGTGTATCAGCACGACTTAGGAAAGGCCATCTTTATGAAAGAGGGACACACGGTACGTGGGTTTGCGATCTATCATGAAATCCCGGCGACGGGGAGAATAATGATTAAGGCTTTGGCGGCGGCGCCAAAAGAGATCGAAGAAGAGGAATTCTTTTTGGGGATGATGGCAGGTATGGAGTCCATGCTCTCTTCAAAAAGCTTTAGACAAATTGTGGCCCCTGTATACGGGGAGCATGAACTAGTATGCAAAGTACTATTGGAAAACGGCTACCAGGTTCAGCATGCTGGGGTGAGAATGTTTTATAAGAAGGGGAAAAACAAAAAAGATTTGAGCCGTGTTATTCATCTAGCCCAATGGTCCGGATAGAGGTATTTGCATTGCATAAACACGCGGCGGCGACGCTTTGTTCTGTTTTTTTGCCGCTTTAGAGCAAAAAGCCGGTGATGTTTGTGTCTATGGCAGTGCAATGTGATTTTTTTAGACAAGGTTTTACCCTTAATGCATCGGCAGCATGACCGAACAAAGCAGCCTCACTTTGCTGCTTTTTTATTTTGTCTTTTTTGCCAAAGATAACGATCAAGAAGAACCAGCTTTGTCTTTTTTGAAAGAATAGGGGCATGAAAATATTCGCACTATTTCGAAAAAAAAATGTTAAAAAGTTTGCGAATAGGCAGGAATATCTACCCGGCAAGCGAAATACATACCTTCAAGTGGGGGAAAGTGGGGAAAAGTGGTACGATTTTAACTACAGGTGGGATGGCATCCATGTTTATGGGAGAATACAAACACACCCTTGATTCAAAAAACAGAATGATTATCCCAGCCAAGCTTCGAGATTCTCTGGGGGAACGGTTCATTATGACCAAGGGTCTAGATGGATGTTTATTCCTATATCCAATGGATGAGTGGAAGATTCTTGAGGAGAAACTAAAATCCCTGCCTTTCACCAAATCAGATGCCCGAGCTTTTGTGAGATTCTTTTTTTCGGGAGCAACCGAATGTGAACTTGACCGGCAAGGCCGGATTCTCTTACCCAATGGGCTAAAAGATTTTGGAAAAATTGAAAAAGAAGTGGTTATTATTGGTGTTTCGACCAGAGTGGAAATATGGAGCGAGGAAGTTTGGAATGGTTACAGTGAAGAAGCAGAAACGGCTTATGAGGAGATCGCCGAAAACATGGTTGATTTGGGACTTTGATAAAGGACGGATGTGGGTAAATTGAGTTTTCAGCATATTCCAGTACTTCTTGAAAAGACTCTGGAAGGGCTCAATCCCCGGCCGGGAGATTGGATCGCTGACTGCACGATCGGCGGAGGAGGCCACGCAGAGGAAATACTCAAACGCATTTCGCCCGGGGGTTTCTTATTAGGGATCGATAGAGATCCCGCAGCCGTCAAAGCTGCTTGCGACAGACTTTCCAAATACAAAGATATCATTACATTAGTTAATGACCGGAATGTTCATTTGCCAGAAATTGCGGAAAAATTTGAAATTAAAAGTTTCGACGGCATATTGTTTGATTTAGGGGTATCCTCTTTCCAACTGGATGAGGCTCGTCGGGGATTTAGCTATCAAACGGACGCACCACTTGATATGAGAATGAACCCTAACGACAAGACTACGGCCAAAGATATTGTCAATCATTACAGCAAAGAAGAACTTATCAGCATTGTATCTAATTATGGCGAGGAAAGATGGGCGGCTCGGATTGCACAGAGAATTGTCAAAGAAAGAGAAAACAAGCCAATTGAAACAACCGCTGAACTAGTGAAAATTATTAAGCAAGCTATACCAGCAGGGGCAAGAAGATCCGGGCCTCATCCAGCTAAAAGAACTTTTCAAGCGATTCGGATTGAAGTGAATAGCGAACTGAGTGAATTGGAACAAGCTTTGGAAAATGGCATAAAGATGCTTCATAAAAAAGGGCGGATCTGCGTTATATCCTTTCATTCGCTGGAGGATCGAATTGTAAAACAGGTATTTCAAAAGGCTGCTAAAGGATGTGTCTGTCCTCCCGACTTTCCGGTGTGCAACTGCGGTATAGAGCCGAGTTTAAAGATGGTGAACCGAAAACCGATTGAAGCTTCGGATCAAGAAGTATCCGACAATCCAAGAGCTAGAAGCGCTAAGCTGCGCGTAGGTGAAAGAATATAGGATAAGAGGTGAAAGCAATGGGACTGCAGGAACGAGCTTATGATGTTAAAGAACCTGCTTATAAGCCTTATCAACGAACCCGTAAGCGTCAAAAAAAAGATCTTAGCCAAAAACGAATGGCAGCCAGGCAAAACCGTTCTGTTCCTGCAAGTCGTTATGTTATAATGATTGTAGCTGTGGTCCTTGTTAATGTTTTTCTGGTAGGACAGCACAACACGGTTCTCCAACGAGGTTATGAATTGAGCCGAATGAATCAAGAATTAAGCGCACTTAAAGCTGAAAATGAACGTTTGGCTGTGACAATAGGCCAGCTAGAGTCGCTTGATAGGATCGAGCAGGTGGCTGTAACCGAATTAGGCATGGTGCGAGCCGACCAGATTCGTCTGGTTGCTTTTCATGATTCAGGTGCGGTTTACGATGAGGAGCTAGTTGTTGCGGCAGAGACAGACAGACAGCCTTTATTCGGGAAGATCTCCGCTGCGTTTTGGGGCCGGTCTACCCGCGTAGAAGCAGGAGGAACCCAGCCGTAGGCTATTCCATTTAGGAAGGGGAATTCCGGCGTGGCTGTTTTACAAAATCATCTCATTAAAAAAAGAGTACCCTATATTTTTGCTTTCATTTTGCTTTGTTTTCTGGCGTTGGCTGTTCGCCTTCTATGGGTTCAAGTTGTTCGCGGGACTCATTACAGCGATCTTGCCATGAGCACCAGAACAAAGGGAGTTAAAGTGGAAGCAAAAAGAGGAGATATTTTGGACCGGAACGGTAAAGTGCTGGCAGTGAGCATTAACACCGATTCGGTCTATGCTATTCCCGGGGAAATCAAGAATCCGGAAGAAACAGCCGAAAAGCTTGCCGGGATATTAAATATTTCTCAAGGGGATGTGCTTCGACGTATCACCCTCCAGCAGTTTCATGTCTATATCGCCCATAAAGTGACGCCAGAGCAGTCAGAGAAGATTTCCGAGGCGGATCTTTCTGGTATCGGTCTTGAAGGCAGAAATCAGAGATTTTACCCAATGGACAACCGGGCTTCTCATGTAGTCGGTTTTGCAGGAACCGACAACCAAGGCTTATACGGAATTGAAGTTGCTTATGAAGATTACCTCAGAGGAGAAGACGGGCGACTAGCGGCAGAATTTGATAATCGGGGCCGAGAAATACCCGGAGGAGTGAGAACTTATTCTCCCCCTGAGCCCGGACACACACTTAGATTGACCCTTGATGAGACCATTCAATACATTGTAGAACGAGAACTCAGCCAGGCGGTAGAGGAGCATCAGGCTAAGCGGGGGACAGCCATTGTTATGGATACGAAATCAGGTGAAATTTTAGCTATGGCCAACTATCCTGACTTTAATCCAAACGACCCCTTTGCCTCATCGGCCGATCAATGGAGAAATCCAGCAATTTCGGATACGTACGAACCGGGATCTACTTTTAAAATCGTAACTTTAGCCGCTGTACTAAACGAAAAAGAAGTGGATCTGAATGAAACCTTTGAATGTCAGGGTAGGATTGAAATCCCCGGTGCAAGTATCCGCTGCATTCGAAATCATGGTCCGCAGACTGTACTGCAAGGGATTGAAAATTCCTGTAACGTGGTCTTTGTTAATCTAGGGTTAAGACTAGGAGTGGATAGATTATATGAATATATGCAGGCCTTTTCCTTCGGAGAAAAGACAGGAATTGATTTCCCCGGGGAGGCAAATGGAATCCTTATCCCTTTAGAAAACACAAAGCGGGTGGATTTGGCAAGGATTTCTTTCGGCCAGGCCTTTACAGCTACGCCTTTGCAGATGGTGGCAGCTACTTCTGCTATAGCCAATGACGGAATATATCAAACCCCCCGTTTGGTAAAAGAAGTTATCGACAGCGATAATGGGGAAGTGGTGGAAGTGCATGATGCGGATTCGGCTGGCAGCCGGGTCATCTCTACAAAAACGGCTGGAAGGTTGCAGGCGATGTTGGAGAGTGCGGTTGAAAACGGAACCGGACGCAATGCATATATTGATGGCTATCGAATTGCAGGAAAAACCGGAACAGCACAGAAAATAATTGACGGAAGTTATGCCTCCGGAAAATTCGTAGCTTCCTTCCTGGGGTTTGCCCCTGCAGATCAGCCGAGCATTGCCGTAATTGTGGTTATGGATGAACCTTCGGGCAGCTTGTATCAAGGGGGACAGGTAGCTGCCCCTGTTTTTCAGGCTGTGGTCCGTGACACACTTCAATATTTAGGCAAACTGCCTTCCTTTGACGAGAATGATACCGAGGTAAAAGAGGAGAAGGAAAAGGTGGTAGTTCCCGGGACCATAAACTTAAGCAGGGAGGATGCCGAGAAAAAGATAAAGGCAGCCGGTTTAGAATTACGATGGCAGGGGAGAGGAGATGTGGTTAAAAAGCAATTTCCGGCAGAGGGAGAAGTGGTTCAAGAGGGCAATTTGGTTACCTTATATATGCCAGGCAGCCTGGATGAGAAAATCATTGTCCCCGATGTGAGAGGGTTAAACATCCGGATGAGTGCTGAAATATTGGAGATGTATGGTCTAAAAATGTCCCCTGAAGGCTCAGGATCTGCTAAAGAGCAGAGCCCTAAACCAGGTGCAGAGGTAGAGGCAGGCGCAACAGTGGAGATTTTATTTGAATGAAAGCAGGTGTAGGATATGAGAGAGGTTTCTTTAAAAGAACTAATGGATGTTTTACCGAAACGGACAAGCTTATCAGTCGATTATGATAAAAAGATTACCGGGATTGCTTATGATTCCCGTAAAGTAAAACCCGGTTATCTTTTCGTTTGTATAAAAGGGGAGAAAACAGACGGACACTTATTTATCTCTGAGGCATTAGAAAATGGAGCGGCTGCCCTGATTACCGATAGAGAAGTTGATACAAAAGCTCTGTACATCCGGGTTGAGAATACCCGGCAGGCGGCAAGTTTACTAGCGGACGCTTTTTACGGTTTTCCGACGAGAAAGTTGAGAGTCTTTGGAGTCACGGGTACTAATGGAAAAACAACCACTACATATTTGATTGAGTCGATCCTAAGAGAGGCAGGGAAAAAGACAGGCCTTACCGGGACAATCCGCTCCAGAATTGGCGGGAAAGACTATCAAGTCGCAAGAACCACGCCAGAAGGGGTGGACTTACACGCCATGGCTCGCAACATGGTTGATTGCGGAGATGAATATCTAATCATGGAGGTTTCCTCTCACGCTCTAGATATGCACAGAGTGGATGGATGCGAATTTGATATTGGGGTGTTTACTAATTTGACACAAGATCATTTGGATTACCACAAGACCATGGACCAATACAGAGAAGCAAAAATGAAGTTGTTTTCGGGACTGGTGAACAGTTGGCATGAAAGTGAATTAAAAAAGAAAAAAGGGGCCGTGATCAACTGGGACGATGCCGCCGGCAGGCAGTTTGCCTCCGCAGCGGATGTTCCTGTCGTCAAATACGGCACACACGAAGAAGCCGATGTTCGGGCGGAGGATATTTGCATTGACAGTCAAGGAACAAATTACACTTTGGTAGTCGGAAAAGACAAAATACCCCTGCAGCTTAAGATCACAGGCAGATTTAATATTTACAATACCTTAGCGGCAGCGGGAGCGGCTTATCTGGAAGGAATTCCACTTGATATAATCAAAACTGCTTTGGAGAATTTTTCCGGTGTGCCGGGGCGGTTTGAGTTGGTCCAAGGAGGACAGCCTTTTGCCGTCATCATTGATTATGCGCATAGTCCCGATGGACTGGAAAACTTACTGCAATCAGCCAAGGCCATCTGTGAAGGATCCCTTATTACGGTTTTCGGGTGTGGTGGCGACCGTGATAGAGGGAAGAGACCAATAATGGGAAAAATTGCAGGCAGATACAGTGATCTGGCTGTGATCACTTCAGACAATCCCCGCAGCGAAGATCCCAAAAGCATCATCAAAGAAATAGAAGAGGGGATGAAGATGGAAAACACAGAGTATAAGGTGGAAACCGACAGGAAGAAAGCAATAGAAATGGCGATAAAAACAGCCAATCCCAAAGATGTTGTTGTTATTGCCGGCAAAGGCCATGAAACGGATCAAGTAATCAAAGACAAGGTGATTCATTTTGATGACAAAGAAGTGGCTTTAGCTGCGATACAGGGGGTTATAAAGTGAAGCCGATTACTTTTGGTGAAGCCGCTTGTTTTGTAAAAACCCGGGTTTGGCGCGGGGACCGTCAGCGCATAATAACAGGGGCCGCAGTGGATTCTAGAAGAGTGAAAAAAGGCGACTTGTTTTTTGCTCTGATCGGGGAGAAAACGGACGGTCATACTTTTGTTTCCCATGCTCTTCAAAAAGGAGCCGCCGGGATTGTTTCAAGCCGTTCTTTAGAAGAATTATCACTGCCGCCGGAGGTGCCTGTGTTCATAGTTGACGACCCGCTGAAGGCGCTTTGGGAACTGGCAAATGGCTATCTTCATGTTATTGGTCCTACGGTGATTGGCGTGACCGGCAGTGTGGGCAAAACAACCTCAAAGGACATGATTGCTTCGGTGTTAAGCTCGGATTATCAAGTTCATAAAAACCAAGGGAATTTAAACACAGAGATAGGCCTTCCCTTAAGCATACTGGAAATGAAAGAAGATGATGAAATAGCTGTTTTGGAGATGGCCATGAGAGGACAAGGCCAGATTGCTGAACTAGCGGCGATTGCCGAACCAAAAGTTGGGGTTGTCACCAATATCGGCGAGACCCATATTGAAATATTGGGTTCGATTGAAAATATTGCCAAGGCGAAAGGGGAGCTGTTGCGTGCTCTGCCTGCCGATGGTGTAGCTGCAGTAAATGGTGACGATCCTTGGTGCAGGAAAATTGCACAGGAACTTGAGTGCCAGGTTTATTATTTCAGCAAAGAAGGTAATGGTGATGTTTTGGCAGAGGAGATAGTGAATTTGAAGGACCAAGGGATTTCGTTTACCATAGCCTCAGGAGAGAGACGTTTTCCCGTCCATATTCCCCTCCCCGGCATGCATAATGTAGAAAACGCCCTAGCAGCGGTCACCGTGGGACTTTTTTTCGGCGTTGACCCTTCGGCAATTGCCAAACAATTTAGTCGTTTTACTTCCTCTTCTATGCGAATGGAAATTATTCGGCGAGAGGATTTTACAGTGATAAACGATACCTATAATGCTAGCCCTCGTTCAACAGAAGCGGCTTTGGATGTGTTAAAAGATATGAAAGGAAAAGGAAGTACGATGGCTATATTGGGGGATATGCTGGAGCTAGGCGAAAGGGAAGAAGAAGGACACCGGGAAATTGGATCAAAAGTGGCGGCAAAGGGCATCGATAGGCTGATCACGGTGGGCGATCGCGCAAAATTCATTGCAAAAGCTGCCGTGGAGGCAGGAATGGCCGAAAGTTCTGTTTTTGCAGGCAGCTCCAAGGAGGAAGCTTTGGAGGCCTTAAGAGACAACCTAGATGAGGGGGATACCATTTTGGTGAAAGGCTCTAGGGGGATGGCCATGGAGGATATTGTAGAAGCCATGCTGGAGATCCCTTCGCTTCATGAAGGGGGAGGGTAAATGAGCAGCGGTTTTTTAGCAATGGCTCTTTCCTTTTTGGTCGTATCCTTTTCGGGACCGGCTGTGATTCCTCTATTAAGAAAACTGCGCTTTGGGCAGCAGGTAAGAGATGATGGTCCCAAAAAACATTTGGAGAAAATGGGCACGCCCACCATGGGAGGTGTCCTCATAGTAGGCGGGATTTTTATTTCTGGTTTCATCATCGGTCCGCGAGATTCTTTTTTGATCACCGCTTTATTGACAATGCTGTTTTTTGGTCTTATTGGTTTTGCCGATGATTATATTAAAGTGGTTTTGAAAAGGCCGCTGGGACTAAAGGCTCGTTATAAGCTTACGGCGCAGCTGATCGGAGCGGCACTGCTGGCTTATACTGTCACCGGCCCTTTGGATCTAGGAACGCAGTTAGTTGTCCCTTTTATATATTTAGAGATATCCCTTGGATGGCTGTATTATCCTTTTGTAATGGCACTGGTCATCGGGACAGTCAATGGCGTGAATCTTACCGATGGTTTAGATGGCCTTGCCGCCGGCACAATGATATTTCCTATGTTTGTTTACGGGCTCTTCTCCTTTATGGCGGGAGGAGTGGAAATCCTGGTATTTTCATGGGCGACGCTAGGGGCTTGTGCGGCTTTTTTGGTCTATAATATGTATCCTGCCAAAATTTTCATGGGCGATACAGGCTCTTTTGCTTTGGGGTCTTCTTTGGCAGTTGTGGCCCTTTTGACCAAAAACGAACTTCTGTTGCTGGTGTTAGGCGGTGTGTACGTGATAGAAACCATCTCAGTGATTTTGCAAGTCTTGATTCTTCGCTGGACAGGGAAACGAATCTTTAAAATGGCGCCGTTGCACCATCATTATGAATTGTCGGGATTAGACGAAACCAAAGTTGTACGGCTTTTTTGGTCAGTTTCGGCAGTTTTGGCTGTGATTGGCTATTTCGGGATGAATCGCGGGGTATGGTGAGTAGGAAAGGTGATGTTTTATGGGTAAGAAAAACAAAGGCAAACCGGATTATTTGCTCCTTCTTTCTGTGCTCGCTTTATTAGGAATCGGGCTGGTTATGATTTACAGCGCAAGCTCGGTTGCTACTTTGACGGATTACAACGATCCTTATTATTATCTTAATAGACAAGGATTATGGGCGGGACTCGGTCTTTTTGCGATGGCGATCATGTCTCGGATTTCTTATCGTCAATGGAACCGGTGGGCCCTGCCTGTTATGGGAGTCAGTATTATTCTGTTACTATGCGTCCTTCATCCCAGCATCGGCCGTGTTGTCAACGGAGCAAGACGCTGGATTGAAATAGGTGGACAGCGTTTTCAACCTTCTGAATTTGCCAAGCTGGCGCTCATAATTTTTACGGCTTCCGGATTGTCAAAAAATCGGCATAAATTGAAAAATGTGATTACGGGAAGATTATCCTATGTTATACTAGCAGGAGGTATTTGCGGACTAATTCTTCTTCAGCCTGATTTGGGCACGGCCGTTGCGATCGGGGGGACAGCTTTTATCATGTGGTTTGCTGCGGGTTTCCCAATCCTGTATCTAGGCGGACTGGTTTTTTTAAGTGTTCCCGTTTTACGACATACCATCTTGATGGAAGAGTACCGCAGAAACCGTTTGCTGTCTTTTCTTGATCCGTGGGCGGATCCTTTGGGAGATGGGTATCATATTATCCAATCGCTTCTTGCTCTGGGGTCTGGAGGCCTTTTCGGGGTAGGTTTGGGAAACAGCCGGCAGAAATTGTTTTATCTACCGGAGAGGCATACTGATTTTATATTCTCTATTTTGGGGGAAGAACTGGGGCTTTTGGGGGCTGCAGGTGTCATCTTGTTATTTTTGCTTTTTGCTTTTCGGGGTTATCGGATTGCGGTCATGGCCCCCAATATGTTTTCAAGTCTTCTGGCTGTCGGGATCACCACTATGATTTGCCTGCAGGCCGGCGTTAATATAGGGGTTGTCTCAGGGTCAATTCCCATCACTGGCATAACACTACCATTTATTAGTTACGGAGGGTCGTCTCTTATCCCGGCTTTAGCTGGGGTGGGTATTTTGTTGAATATTTCGCAGCATACCAAAGCTGCGGAAGAAAATGAATGAAGGAAGTGGTTTTGTGCGAGTAATCATTGCCGGGGGCGGGACGGGCGGACATGTTTATCCGGGCATATCGGTGGCGGATGCTTTTAAGGACAAGGACAAGGCGACGGATATCCTTTTTGTGGGCACAAAAAAAGGAATGGAAGCTGAACTCATCCCAAAGACAGGCTATCCATTTGAAACCATAAGGGTGTCTGGTTTTCAGCGAAAAATTTCACCGGCGTTGTTAAAAAGTGCGGGGGATGCCTTGGCCGGTTTCTCGCAAGCAGGGAAAATTGTGGAAAGTTTTTCTCCCGATTTGGTTATCGGTACGGGCGGATATGTTTGCGGGCCAGTCGTCGGCGCTGCCTGGAGAAAAAAGATTTCCACCATGATTTTGGAACAAAATGTCATCCCGGGGGTAACAAACCGACTATTGGGACGGCTTGTCGATGGGGTGGCTGTTACTTATGATAAATCACGGGAATATTTCCCCGGCCGCAGGCAGGTGGTGGTCACAGGAAACCCGGTGCGAAAGCAGATCTTATCCGCGGACAGGAAAATGGGCAGGGAAAACCTCAAAATTGGCGAGGACAAGATGGTAGTGATGGGTTTTGGAGGAAGCATCGGGGCTAAAAAAATCAATGAAGCCATGGTACATTTCATAAAAGAATATGCTTTAAAAAACCATTTGACGGTGATCCTTATCACAGGAAAAGATAAATACGAAGAAACAAAAAAGCAAATAGGCGAGGCTGAAAAGGATATCTTAGACAACGGAAAAACTGAAAAAAAGGCAGGAGATATCATCTTAAAACCGTATTTACATAACATTGAGGATGCTTATGGAGCTGCCGATCTTATTGTCTGCCGGGCGGGAGGCATATCATTGTCTGAACTGACGGCCATTGGGCGTCCGGCAGTGGTGATTCCCTATCCTTATGCGACGAATCAGCATCAAGACCATAATGCTCGCTACTTGACAGAGGTAGGGGCGGCTGTAAGTATCTCGGACGGAGATCTAGACGGGCCATGCTTGACAGAAACCATCAAGGATTTGGTTGAAAACGAAACGAATCTGCAGAACATGGCTCAAAAGAGCAAGGAATTGGGGCGGCCGGATGCAGCTGAGAGTATAATAACCTTGGCAGAAGACATAGTTCGGCGGCGAAGACCAAAGAGACAAAGAAGGAGCTGAAAGCGGGATGCTGGAAAGGATAAAACACGTACATTTTGTCGGTATCGGCGGGGCAGGCATGAGCGGGATTGCCAAGGTGCTAAGTGATCTTGGCTATAAGGTCTCGGGCTCAGATCTTAAGCCTACCGATGTAACGGAGCGTCTTGAAAAATCAGGGGTGACCATTTTCATTGGACATAGGAAAGGGCAGATGGGCAGGGCCGATGTGGTGGTGGTATCCACTGCGATCCCCAACGAAAACGAAGAAATCTGTGAGGCAAGGGAAAAAGAGATTCCGATCTGGCCGAGAGCAAAGATGCTGGGTGCTGTCATGGGTCTGCAAAAAGGGATTGCGGTGGCTGGCGCTCATGGAAAAACAACGACCACTTCCATGATTTCACTGGTACTTGAAAGGGCAGGCAAGGATCCCTCGGTGGTCGTAGGCGGGGAATTAGACGACATCGGCGGGAATGCTAAACTTGGCAAAGGGGAGTATTTAGTGGCTGAAGCCGATGAAAGTGACGGTTCTTTGTTAAATTTGGATCCAGAAATTCTTGTTGTCACCAATATCGATGATGATCATCTTGACCATTATGGTTCATTGGATAAAATCTTGGAAACTTTTCAAAACATGATCAACAAACTTGATGAAGAGGATTTAGCTGTTTTGTGTATTGACGATGAAAATATTCGGTCGGTATCAGGTTGTATTAAATCAAGAACTTGCACATATGGAATCCATCCTGATGCTAATATTAGGGCCGTAAATATAAAATGGCTACCGTTAGGTTCTGAGTTTGAACTCCTTAAAAACGGACACTTTTTAGGAAAGATGAGACTTCATGTACCCGGAATTCACAATGTGAGGAATTCTTTAGCATCACTCGCGGTTTGTTTGGAAGCGGGTTTAAGTTTTGATCAGGCAGCGAGCGCCATTTCACAGTTTAGAGGTGTTCACCGGAGGTTTCAACTTATAGGCGAAATCGACGGTATTCGTGTTTTCGATGATTATGCCCACCACCCTTCCGAGTTAAAGGCGACCTTAAGCGCAGCGAAATTAGAGAACCCGGGGCGAGTCATTGCCGTGTTTCAGCCGCATCGTTATACAAGAACCAAATTTTTACAAAAAGGATTTGGCAGTGCTTTTCTCGATGCTGATCAGATTATTCTTACCGATATTTACAGCGCAGGGGAGCAACCGATTGAAGGCATTGACTCTCAATTATTGGAAAAACATATTATAACTAACGGGCACAAAAATGTTTCCTTTATTCGGGATTTGGAGCAAATAGCGCAGACCTTGGCCTCCCAGGTGCAGTCCGGGGATATTATTTTAACTTTGGGGGCAGGAAATATTTGGCAAGTGGGTCCGGCGCTGATTCGAGAGTTGGGAAAAGAAAAGGCCGTAATGTAACTTCAAAAACTCCTGCCCTTGCAGAAAGGAGTTTTATTGGTTTAAAAAAATCTGCGACCGAAAAAAATTGAGATACTAAATATTTTCCCGTTCCATCCGATGTGTTATACTGAGATGAGGTGGTGCTGTGGTAAAAGCGCAGAAGGGAAGAATCCGAAAAACACCTGTTTTTAGAGAGCCTCCTTTAGAATTAAAACATAAATTCAGGTTTGTTTTTTTTCTTCTCTTGTTCTTTGTTTTAGCAGGAAGCGGTTATTGGTTTGTTCGTTCTGACTATTTTTCGGTACAAGCTCTCATCGTCGAGGGAAACGACCGTCTTTCGGATAATGAGATTGTCCTTCAAACGGGGGTTTGCGAAGGACAAAATATCTGGGATGTGGATGTCAGCCGCTTAGAAGGGAATCTTGAAGAGAGTCATCTTATCAAAGAAGTATTTGTACAGAAATACTTGCCTGACACCATCGTTTTTCGTATCACAGAATATGCCCCCCTTGCTTTGGCAGCGGGAGAAGGGCGTTTCATAGAAATCAATGAAAACGGAGCCGTGATGGGACTGCCCACGTCGATCGCCGGTAAAGGGCTCCCCATTATTACGGGCCTTTCTTTTGAGGATGTGTCCAGAGGAGAGCTTGTTGAGGGGAAAGGGGCTAATCTGGCTTTGTGTTGGGCAGCTGAGATTAGAAAAGAAGAAAGAGTTAATCTAACAGAGATTCGTTTGAACGAAGACCAACAGGCAGTCTTGGTAACAGACGATGGCTTTGAAATATTGATGGGGCCGCAGGAAGATTTGCTGCAAGTTAAACTTGACATTGTTATTCCCATCATTGAAGACCTAAGAGCGAGTGGTATACAAGCATTGTTTGTCGATATGCGGGTACCTGAAAAACCAGTGGTGATAAAACAAGATGGATAATAAGGAATGGTTATGGGGGTAATGTTATGTGGCTGCCAATGGTAGGTCTTCTGGTGGGTGTTTTAATCGGTATGTTTTTCCCTATCGTTTTGTCTCCTTTTTATGCCCGCTATATGTCAGTGGCTATTTTAGCGGCCATGGATTCAATATTTGGGGGTGTAAAAGCGGGCTTGGAAGGAGTTTTTAATGCTCATGTATTCATTACGGGTTTTTTCGGTAACATGATTTTGGCGGCTTTGCTCACCTACATTGGCGACCGTCTTGGTGTGGAGCTTTACTATGCGGCGCTGTTTGCCTTCGGAGTGAGGTTGTTTCAAAACCTCGGAATCATTCGCAGGATTATCCTGGGGTATTATTTGCCTGAAACTCGTTTGCAAAAGGGTGAAGACGGTCTCTCTTAATAGAGGTTATGCCTTAGAAGCCGGATAGAAAGGATGGAATCCATGCATGAAAAACCGGCAGATTTGTGCTCTGGATGTGGGAACAGGAACCATACGTGCGGCTACCGCAGAAGTCTTGGGCAAAGATAATATAAAGATCATTAAAAAAGGAACAGCTCCCTCAGCAGGAATGAAAGGAGGAGCTGTTGTTGATATGGACGACCTCGCCATGGCGGTGAGAAAAGCTTTGGACCAGGCGGAAGTTTCTCCAGGGCCAAAAATCAAAGAAGTGTATGCGAGTATGATCGGTGGGCGGCTCAGAACAACAGAAAGATATGGGGTTGTGATGGTTAAAAACGACGCGTCGGGAGTTACTGATTCAGATGTGGACAGAGTACTTCAAAAAGCAAGAGAGGAGCCGATACCTAGTGATGAGGAGGTTATCCATTTAACGCCAAGTGAATTTGCCGTTGATGGAGTGGGAGGAGTTAGGCAGCCGGCCGGCATGGCTGGTCAAAGGCTTGATGTAAAAGCGATTTTGCTTTTGGCCAAAAAGGCTCCTGCAGAAAACCTTCTGCGCAGTATAGATGGAAGCGTTGTGAAAGTGAAAGCCCTTGGGGTGCAGCCTTTTATGGCGGCCGAGGCGGTGTTGGACGGTGTCGAAAAAAAGGATGGAGTGATTTTGATTGATATGGGAGCCGGAACGACAGATGTAGCCGTTTTTGGCGGGGGCAGTCTAAGGCAGGCATCGATGATAAGAATGGGAGGGAATCATCTTACCCGAGATATCTCTGTTGGACTAAGAATCCCCTGGCCTCAAGCGGAAGAAATAAAAGTAAAAGACGGAACCGTTTCCCGGCTTGATGCTTCAAAGAAGACAGATTCCATTTATCTTTCTGCGTTAGGCGGAAAAGAGAACAGGAAAATTTCACATACTACTGTAGCCGAAATTTTAGAAGCTAGGGTGCAAGAAATAAGCAGCGAGGTGAAACAACAGCTGGGCGAAGTGGACTTTAATGACTATTTCCCTCGAAAGTTTGTTTTAACAGGAGGAGGGTCTTACCTGTCGGGAATCAAAGAGTACCTGGAAAGAGAGCTGCGGCTCCCGGGACGAATCGGCCTGCCGAAGATGCCGGGAGGACTGCCGGCTGAGTTAGTAAAACCTGAAAATGCGGTTTTGGTCGGATTAATGTGCTTCGGGCAAAAGCATTTTCTCAATGAAGTGTCGAAAGAAAACCAGAGGGAAGAAATGAAACTCGTAGACAGAAATATTTTGTCGAGAATCAAAACGATTTGGCAGGACTTTTTGAGATAGATACGAAATATGCTTATAATCAATGACAAGTATTGCAGCGGTTAAGGAGGTTACGAATTTGTTAGAACTGGATTTAGATTCAGAACAGTTTGCACAGATAAAAGTCATCGGTGTTGGCGGCGGAGGAAGCAATGCGGTTAATAGAATGATCCATGCCAGCCTTCAGGGTGTCGAATTTGTGGCCGTCAACACAGACGGGCAGGCTTTGTTTTTGTCGAATGCGGAACAAAAAATTCAAATCGGTGAAAAACTGACCAAAGGCTTAGGAGCGGGCGGCGACCCCGAAATCGGGGAAAAAGCCGCCGAAGAAAGCAAAGGAGAAATTCACGAGGCACTCAAAGGCGCTGACATGGTATTTATTACGGCCGGTATGGGAGGCGGCACGGGAACTGGTGCCACGCCTGTGGTAGCTGAGGTAGCTAAAGATTTGGGCGCTTTGACGGTAGGGGTGGTAACAAAACCGTTTACTTTTGAGGGCCGAAAACGTATGGAGCAAGCTGAGCAGGGCATCGGAGATCTCCGGGAAAAGGTGGATACATTGATCACCATTCCAAATGACCGTCTTTTGCAGGTGGTTGATAAAAAGACTTCCATCACCGAAGCATTTAAGGTAGCGGATGACATTCTTCGACAAGGGGTACAGGGAATTTCTGATTTGATTGCTATTCCCGGTCTGGTGAATCTTGATTTCGCAGATGTGAAGACCATTATGGTAGGGACCGGCTCGGCATTGATGGGCATTGGAGTTGGCAACGGAGATGCCCGCGCCTCTGATGCCGCTCAGACCGCTATATCAAGTCCCTTACTAGAGACATCGATTGAGGGCGCTCGCGGCGTTCTTTTGAATATTACCGGCGGTGCTAACCTGGGATTGTTTGAAGTGAATGAGGCGGCTGAGGTTATTTCCCAGGCTGCAGACCCTGAAGCTAACATCATCTTTGGTGCGGTAATCGACGAGGAGTTGGATGATGAGGTCAGGGTCACGGTTATTGCCACAGGGTTTGATCATTTACCTTTCGGCAGGGACAAAAAACCGAAGAGGGAAAAGGAAGAGGAAGAGAAAGAAGATGAAATGGAAGTGAAAACGTTTGAAGAGGACGACTTGGATATCCCTGCCTTCTTGCGCCGTAAATAAGGCAGGTATCAAAGGGAGAAGAGCGCTCTTTTCATAAGGGCGCTCTTATTATAAAGGCACTTACCCAGTTTTTAAAAAAAGGGAGGGGCGGTTATGAAATGCCCTTTTTGCGGCTGTTTGGAGAGCAAAGTATTGGATTCTCGCCCGACAGAAGAGGGAACCTCGATAAGAAGGAGACGAGAATGCATCGAGTGTCAAAAGCGATTCACCACCTACGAAAAGATAGAAGAGATTCCTTTGGTTGTGGTTAAAAAAGACGGAAGAAGAGAGCCTTTTGATCGAAATAAAATCCTGAGCGGATTCCTTAAGGCTTGCGAAAAAAGACCTGTGTCAGTAGATGAGCTGGAAAAAGCAGCCGATGAGATAGAAAGAGAAATCCGAAATACGCTTGATCGAGAAGTAAACAGCAAAGAGATTGGTGAGATGGTGATGGAGAAATTGAAGGAGATTGACGAGGTGGCTTATGTCCGCTTCGCTTCAGTGTACAGGCAGTTTAAAGACATCAATCGATTTAAGGAAGAATTAGAAAAACTGCTGGAGCAGTCGAAATGAAGGGGGCGCTTTATGAAAGATAGGTTTGGTCAGGAAAATGTCATTTTGCACGAGACCGGTGGAGAGTCCTTGTATTATACCTTTTCTCATTTTGACCGGGCTGGGGGCTGTGTTCATGCAGTAACCACGCGATTAGGCGGTGCAAGTCAGGGAAAATGGGCCTCCCTCAATTTGGGATTTGCTGCCGGCGATGACCCGAGGGCAGTCAAAAAGAACCGATCTTTAGTGTGCCGGTCTCTGGGGTTTGACCTAGCCAGCTGGACAAATGCGAGGCAAGCGCATACGGATTCTATCCGCATTGTTGACGATTATGATCGAGGCCGGGGATCAGTAGATCCTAAAGAAGCATTTCCGGCAACAGACGGGATGCTGACAAATAAAGAAAATGTGCTGCTGGCAGTTTTTTTTGCTGACTGTGTTCCTCTTTTGTTTTATGATCCTAAAAAAAAGGTGATTGGAGCAGTTCATGCCGGCTGGAGAGGGACAGCCGCGAAAATTGCCGGGAAAGCAGCTGCGATGATGGTAAGTAGTTTTTCTTCCCGACCAGAGGATTTGCTTGTCGGAATGGGTCCGGCAATCGGTCCTTGCTGTTATGAAGTAGACAACCCGGTAGCGAAGGCATTTGAGAACTGGTCTCAGACAGACGGATTTCTTCTGCCGACCGGGCAGGACAAGTGGAACCTCGATCTGCTCGAAGCCAACCGGCAGCTTTTGATAAAGCGCGGGGTGCTGTCTAAAAATATTCAAAAGGTTAAAATGTGCACGGCCTGCCGCAATGATTTGTTTTTTTCTCATCGTAAAGAGGAAGGGAAAACAGGTCGCCTCGCTTCTGTTATTGCGCTGACAAGTAAGGAGCACGAATCAAAATAGCAGGATCTAGCTGAAATCAGTCCGCCAACAATTTTCTGTTTTGAGAGTTTTTACTAGAAAGGGGTGAGGATCGTGGCGAATAGGATAATGGACAAACTGCTAGGGCTAATGGGATACGAAGAAACTGACCCAGTCGATGACATGGAAGAAGATTATATCGATGTTGATGAGCCGGCTAGAAGAGAAAAAAAGGCGCCCGTTGTAAATCTGCACTCCCAAAAACAGCTTCGAATTGTTGTGAAAGAACCGAAAGAATACGATGAATCGCAAGAAATTGTAGACCACATCAAAAATCGGCGGCCAGTCATTTTAAATATTGAAGAGGTTGATGGAGAGACAGCTCGCAGGTTAATTGATTTTCTCAGCGGAGCAACTTATGCTTTGGGAGGACATATGCAGAAGGTTAATCCAGGGGTTTTCCTGTTTGCGCCAAACAATGTGGAGATCACCCTCGAGCTGCAGCAAGAGTTATCTGAGAAATTTGGCGATAGGAGTTTGTTTTTCAGGAATAAAAAAACGTAAGGCTTAAAGTATTGCGAAAGGAGGCGGGGTATGACTCTTGTACGAGCTGTAGATACAATTTACAGGCTGCTGTCAATGGCCATTTTAATCAGAGTATTGGTGTCTTTAATCCGCCCTCAAGGGAGCAGTGTTTTTTACAGGCGATTTATGCGCATCATATATATCGTCACGGAGCCTTTGCTAGAGCCCGTTAGAAATCTTTTACCAACTTCAAGCATGGGAATCGACTTTTCTCCGATTATTGTGATGATACTGCTTCGTATCATGCGAAACATTCTTTGGGGCGTCATGTTCTGATGAAGAATTTTATAAATACAACAATAAGATGGAGGTGGATTTATGGCTCTTACTCCTCTTGACGTTCACAACAAAGAATTTGGACGAGCGTTCCGCGGTTATAAAGAGGATGAAGTTGATGAGTTTCTTGATGAGATTGTAAAAGATATGGAAGGTTATATTAAAGAGAATGTGCGGTTAAAAGAGGAAGTGGACAAAAACCGCGCCAATGTGGATCAGTATAAAAAACTTGAGCAGACTTTGAATAATACTTTGCTTGTAGCGCAAGAAACGGCGGATGAGGTGAAGGCTTCCGCAAAGAAAGAAGCGGATATGATCATTCGCGAAACAGAAATGAAAGCAGAAAAAATTATTGATGAGGCGAAAGAACAGGCAAAGAAAATCGCGGAGCAAAACGAGGTAGTCCGATTGGAGACAGAACTGTTAAAAACCAGGCTTCGGACTTTGCTGCAATCGCAGTTAGACTTACTTGAATCCAAAGATACCCCCTCAGACGAAGAGGCAGCAAATAGTTTAGAGAAAGAGCCAGAAGGCCAGGCTTTGGATAATGAGACGGAGTAATCAGTGTGAATATAGAGTTTGTGCTTTGCCTATGATTGCTTCCCAGGGGGGTCATGATTGAAAATCGGTTTGATTGGAGCAATGAACGAAGAAATTTCTGCTTTTTTAAAAGTCATGGAGAACTCAAAAAAAATCCGTTGGGGCAAGATTGATTTTTATGAAGGCAGCATTGAAAATCAGAAGGTAGTGATGGCCTGCAGCGGAATTGGGAAAGTAAATGCCGCTGCTTGTGTGCAAATGATGGCCGACCGTTTTGCCATTGATGCATTGATATTCACCGGGATTGCAGGAGGATTAGACCCTCGGTTGAATGTGGGAGATGTAGTCATTTCAGAGGATGCCGTCCAATACGATTTCGACTCTTCTCAGTTTGGGTATGATGTAGGTATGGTACCTCGTCTTTGGAAAAAATATTTTTATGGAGATAGGGCTTTGATTGTGCTGTTTCGAAAGGCCGCCGAGGTTGTTTTCAAGGAAGATCCCAAAACGCAAGCAGTTATAGGCCGTGTGTTGTCCGGAGACAGCTTTGTTTCAAGCGCGGGTAAAGCTGAATTCTTACGCAAGAATTTTCAAGGACACTGCGTTGAAATGGAGGGAGCGGCTGCCGCACAAATCTGTTATCTAAATAATATCCCCTTTGTCATCATTCGTTCGATATCAGATAGAGCTGATCAGTCGGCTCAAGTGGATTACAAAACTTTTACTTCACTGGCTGTCTACAATTCAACGGTTCTGGTCAAAGAGGTATTTAAGGGATTGGATTCATAAATAGGACAAAGGTTTTTGTTTATGGCAGTGTTAGTGAACAAGGCGAAAAATGATTTTCTCTCAAGGGCAGACCTGTCGAAAGGCAGTGCCGCAAAACTACAGGGGCTAAGGTACCACAGGTATTAGGCCAGCCAGCTGCCGCCAAACCATCCGTCTAGGATGGTTTTGTGATTGTCTTTTCTTAATAATCAATTGCTAAATATCGCAGTTGGCGAAACCAAACAGCAGCAAATCAATATTATGAAAACGATGGGTTTTGCAGGCCCTGTATGTGATGGCAGAATTTGACACAGGAAATGCCTTCGTATATAATTAAGGCAAACATGAAATTAAATAGACATATAAGGTGGTTCTTTTAGTCCATGATAAAATTCATTGATCACAGCTAATAATCCTGGGAGGGGTGTTGGATATGCTGATCGGCAGCAGAAGCGCATTTCTCGATGAATTAAAAGGAAGAATCAATGAGATGGAAAAAGAAATGGATGAGATGAAAAGGAAAGCCAAAGGTGCCGCCGAAGAGGAAAGACTAAAGCTTGAATCCCGCATGGGTAATTTGCAAGAAAAAATGGAGACCGGCAAACAAAAACTCGAAAACCTTAAAGATATAAGCGAAGTGGTTTGGGAGGGGTTAGAAGAAGAGCTTGAAGAATTCTGGGCTGAATTTTCAAAATGATTGCGGATATACGACTTTTGCATGTTTATCACTCGCATTATTTTTTGGCATCATAGATCAAAAAAGGAGTGAGCGAAATGGTATTTCCTGAAAAGCAAGAATTCATTGACAAGCTAGAGAAGAAGTTAGAAGAGGTCAAGGCGGAATTAAAGGAGACTAAAGAGGAACTAGAAAGCGCATCAGAA
>SLNR01000082.1 GCA_007132905.1 Candidatus Sumerlaeota bacterium
ACGATTACCGCTGCTCTATGCTCTCGGGAAGCTTTATTACTTTGACCAATCTGAGCGAAAAAGAAAAACAGCGCATAGCCGACATGCATTTGAGCCCGCTGCACATTTCCGTTCATGCTACTGACCCCGGCGTGCGCGCACAGATGATGAAAAATCCCCAAGCTGGGCCTATTCTAGAGGATTTGGCTTTTTTTGCCCGGGCCGCCATTGACATGCACACTCAAATTGTGCTCTGCCCGGGTATTAACGATGGAGAAGTTCTCGAGCAGACGATACAGGATCTGATTTCCCTCGGGCCTGGTATTTGCTCCATCGGCATTGTTCCCGTGGGACTGACCGGGCATCGAGACGGGCTTGCAAAACTTACTCCGGTCAATGCCGATAAAGCGTTTCAGCTTATCAAGCAGGTGGACGGGCTGCGGCAGGGGTTGGTCGACAGACAAAAAAGACCGGTCATTTATCTAGCGGATGAGTTTTATGCTCAGAACCGACTGCCCGTACCCGACAAAGAATACTACGGGGACTTTCCGCAACTGGAAAACGGCATCGGGCTGGTCCGCCTCTTGCTCGATGAGATAAAAAAACAAAGAGAAAAGATTTTTCGTCTAAAAAAGGAGCGGCACATTACCCTGGTGACAGGCCGGGGCGCGGCCTTTTATCTAGCCGAGGTAGTAAAGGAGCTTGAAAAAATAGACGGGCTCACCCTGTCGTTGGAAGTGGTGGACAATCGTCTCTTCGGTGACAGGATTACCGTCAGCGGCCTTTTGTGCGGGAAAGATATTACAGAAGTCCTGGCCTTTAAGGACTTAGGAGAGGCACTCATACTTCCCTCGTCCATGTTCAAAGACGGGAAGGATGTTTTCCTGGATAATATGACGATGGAGGAAGTCAAAGCCTGCCTTGGTGTGCCGGTTTATATTTGCGATGAACTAGGCACCGATTTAGTCGATACCATTGATGCGATAGGTAGTTTGGAGGATGATGTCAAGTGAAACCGATTGTGGCCATTGTGGGGCGTCCCAACGTGGGAAAATCCACCTTATTCAACCGTTTGATTCAAAGACGTACAGCCATTGTAGAAAGCGAGCCCGGGATCACCCGGGACCGTTTGTACGCCGATGTGGAGTGGCAGGGGCGTCTTTTTACCCTGGTGGACACCGGCGGTCTTGTTTTTGACGATAAAGATGAAATGACGACCCATATCCGCCGCCAGGCAGAAGCGGCGGTAAAAGAAGCCCAGGTGATTATTTTCCTGGTCGACGGTCGAAGCGGGATGACCCACACCGACAAGGAAGTGGCGGATGTCCTGCGTAAAACAAGAAAGCCGGTTATTTTGGCCGTGAATAAAATCGAGTCGGACAAATTACACGATGCCGTCTACGATTTTTATCCTTTGGGTTTTACGGAGGTTATGGCGATTTCGGCCGCCCACGGGCTTAACATCGGAGACTTTCTGGATTCGGTGACGGCGCATTTTCCGTCCGTCAAAGAAGACGAAAAAGAAGAAGAAGACCGGATGAAAGTGGCCGTGATCGGCCGCCCTAATGTGGGAAAATCTTCTCTTATCAATACCCTGGCCGGAGAAGAGCGGGTTATTGTCAGCGAAGTGGCCGGCACGACAAGAGATGCCGTGGATTTAGTTATCCGCCACGAAGACGACGAACTTTTATTCATTGACACCGCCGGCATGCGCCGCCGCAGTAAAATCAAACCCGATGTAGAGCGATACGGAGTCATGCGGGCCTTAAAAGCCATCGACCGCTCTGATGTGGTGCTGCTGGTCCTGGATGCTTCTTTAGATATTGCTCTGCAGGACAAAAGAATCGCAGGCTATGCGCATGAAGCCGGCAAAGCCATGATCATCGTAATGAATAAATGGGACCTGGCAGTAAAAGACCAGCAGACAGCGGCCAAGTTTCGCGATGAAATAAGATATGAGCTGTCCTTTGTTCCCTACGCCCCGGTGTTGTTTGTCTCGGCTAAAACGGGCCTTAGGGTAAGTAAAATATTTGCCTTGATCAAAAAAACAACACAGGAATATTTCAAAAGACTGTCCACGCCCGTCATCAACGAACTGGTGCGGGAAGCGGTGAACATCAATCCCGCTCCCACCGATAAAGGCAGGAGTCTTAAGATCTATTACGCTGTCCAGGTAAGTTCCGGACCGCCGACCTTTGTGTTTTTTGTCAACGACCCCCAATTGATGCATTTTTCCTATCAACGTTATTTGGAAAACCAATTCAGAGAAGCGTTCGGCTTTGAGGGAACCCCCTTGAAGATGATGATTCGAAAACGAGGATAAAACAGGAGGTGGTGTCATTGTCAACCATCGCCATGATCGGTGCCGGCGGCTGGGGGACGGCCATGGCCGTGCTCCTTAGGAAAAACGGGCACCGGATCAGGCTTTATGCGAGGAAAAAGGAGTTTGCCGTAGAGCTTAGAAAAACTCGAAAAAACCAAAAATACCTGCCCAGCGCCGTGCTTGCAGAAGATATTAAGATCACCAGCGACTTAGACGAGGCCGTTTCTCAAGCAGACATCGTCATGGTAGCGGTGCCTTCCCACGGCATGAGGGAGACTTCCCGGGCGTTAGCAAAGGTGCTGACCGGCCGGGAGATTCTTATAAGCATGGCCAAAGGCTTAGAGCAGGATACATTTTTGAGGATGAGTGAAGTTATTGGCCAGGAACTCCCCCATACCCCGTCTGATCAAATCTGTGCGCTTTCCGGTCCCAATATAGCAGATGAAGTAAGCCGGGGCATCCCTACGGCAACCGTCATCGCCACCAAGAAGAAATCACTGGCGGATGATCTGCAGCAGGTGATTATGGGGCCTGCCATGCGGGTGTATACTCACCATGACCTGATCGGCGTGGAAATAGGGGGCGCCTTAAAAAACATCATCGCCATCAGTGTGGGCGTCGCCGACGGATTGAACTTTGGCGATAACACCAGGGCCACCTTAATCACTCGGGGCCTGGCGGAAATGGCCCGGCTCGGTTTTGCCATGGGAGGAGAACTGCTTACCTTTGCCGGACTATCGGGCCTGGGGGATTTGGTCTGCACTTGTACAAGCCCGCACAGCCGAAACCACTCGGCGGGGATTTTAATCGGCCGGGGCGAAAAAGTAAAAAACATTCTATCAGGCACCGACATGGTTATTGAGGGTGTAAAAGCAGCCAAAGTAGGATACCAGCTGGCGCAAAAATACCAGGTGGAACTTCCCATTACCAGGGAGACCTACCGGGTGCTGTATGAAAACAAAAAACCGTCGGATGCGGTAGTCAGCTTAATGGGAAGAGAAGGAAGGTACGAGATCGAAGAGTCACGCACAAAAAGAAAGGCCGAATGGGAAAAACGCTAAACCAAAGAAAGGGGCCTTTCCCTGTTTAGGCGGTCAAAACGGCCAGCCGAGGCATCGTTTGATAAAAAAATGAAAAGAATGTCCTTAAACCCATGATATATATGGATTTATCCGTATTATTTTTTAAAACAAGAAGGATTCTGAAAAGGCCCGTTGAATGTAAGCAATGTCGAAGACCTGCAGATGCTGTCGGTACAGCCTTTTTTACATCAATTACGAAAGGGAGGTGATTCTGTGACGAAGATGGAACTGATCGAAATGGTGAGTGAAAAGTCCGGATTTAGCAAAAAAGATGCGAATAAAGCAGTAAAAGCTGTTTTTGATTCCATGTCGGATGTTCTGGAAAAAGGGGATAAAGTGCAGTTAGTCGGCTTCGGCAGCTTTGAAGTAAAAGACCGGCCGGCACGAAAAGGCCGTAACCCGCAAACGGGAGAGGAAATATCGGTGAGTGCTCGCAAGGTACCTGTTTTCAAACCCGGAAAAAATCTTAAAGAGATCGTGAATAAATAATTCATTTTATCTTTTAAGAAAGCCTTTCTCATTCGGAAGGGCTTTCTTTTTTGTACAGGTTTTTTGTTTTATCAAGCAAAATCATGCTCGGCCGGCTCCTTTGCGAAATACAGTCAAAAACATAGATATTATATGAAATGAGAAGAATATGGGTTAAAATGAACGATAAAGACACAGTTTGTCATATTGTCGAGTCCTTATGTCCATGGTATAATGTCTCTCATACATAGAAAAATGTCTATCTCAGGTAGACAAAGGGAAGGTGGCACCAATATGGCAGAAGACCGGGATTCTTTTTTTGTCATCAAATGGGATTTTCTCCCCGAGGTATTTAAAAAGACGCTGATTGTGAAAGACTTGTTGAACAAAGGAGATGCCAAAACGGTCAATGAAGCGGTCGAAGAGGCCGGAATCAGTCGCAGCGCTTATTACAAATACAAAGACGGAGTGTATCCATACCACCAAATGAGCGAAGGCAGGATTATCACCTTGTCCTTTTATCTGGAGCATCGCCCCGGCACTTTGTCCAAAGTATTAAATACCGTGGCCGAAGCCGGCGGAAACATTGTCATGATCAACCAGGGAATTCCCCTGCAGGGGATGGCTTATGTGTCTTTGTCCATCGAGACAGAGCATGTAAGTTTGGGCACAGAAGATCTCATGCGCCGCATCAAAGAACTAGACGGCACCAAAAAAGTGGCCTTGCTGTCGCTTAACTAAGGAAAAGAAAGGGTGGAAGAGTTGGGCTCAAAGGAAATAGGGATAGCAATATTGGGATTGGGCACGGTCGGCTCGGGTGTCTGGGACATCCTTCAGCAAAAGAGCCGTCAACTGCAGGAGAAAACGGGCTGCAAACTGAAAGTCCGCCGTGTTTTGGTAAATGACTTAAACAAGCAGCGAAACATCCTTGTGCCCGAGGAGCTTTTCACGGATGATTTTGAAGTGATCAGGCAAGATGACGGCATCAGCATTGTCGTAGAAGCCATGGGCGGGGTTAACCCTGCCTATGAATACATCACCGCCAGTCTGCAGGCCAAAAAGCAGGTGGTCACCGCCAACAAAGAAGTCATGGCCAAACACAGCCAAGAGATCTCAGCAGCGGCGAAAGCAAATGGCGTTCATGTTTTCATCGAGGCCTGCGTCGGTGGCGGAATTCCCATCATCCAGCCTTTGGAAGAGTGTTTGGCGGCCAATGACATCTTGTCGGTGGCGGGGATTATCAACGGCACCACCAACTATATTTTGACGAAAATGATCCAAGAAAAAAGCAGTTTTGGTGAGGTGCTGCGGGAAGCCCAGGAATTTGGGTATGCAGAAAGCGACCCGACGGCCGATATAGAAGGGTACGACGCCTTGTATAAAATCGCGCTGCTGGCCGAAAAGGCCTTCAAAAAAAGAGTGCCTCTTCATTCTGTTTACCGAGAAGGCATTACTCATTTTCGGGAGGTAGATCGGTGTTTTGCCGAAGAAGCAGGCTATGCGGTCAAACTGATCGGAACGGCCATCCGTAAAGAGGACGGATTAGATGTTCGCGTCCAGCCTGTTTTTTTGCCCCGAGAGCATGCCTTAGCTTCGATCCACGGCGTGAAGAACGCCGTGCTGGTCAAAGGCGATGCGGTGGGGGAAGTCATGTTTTCAGGCCCCGGGGCCGGCAGCCTGCCCACGGGAAGCGCCGTAGTAGCCGATATTCTGCGGGCAGTAAAGCAGCAAGATATGTCGGGCCTTATCGATCAAAAGGCAATAGAGGACGTTCAGATAGTTGATTCTCACCGGGCTCCCTACTACATCCGGCTCACAGGAGAGAGTACCGCCGGATTGATGGTGTTGTATGAATTATTAAAAGAACAGCAGGCGTCTGTCTGCCGCTTTGAATCACTGCAGGCAGAACCCGGCAAGCGCCAATGCATGGCGGTGACAAGCCCCTTATCAGAAAAGCAAAAACAGCGGATCGTACACGATTTGAAAAAAGAAAGGGCCGACGCAGGTACGGTTTACGCGGTCAGAATCGGGATATAGCGAAGGAGGAAGGCGTTTATGGTGAAGTTTAAGGTGCCGGCGACCACCGCGAATTTAGGCCCCGGGTTTGATACCCTGGGCATGGCCTTGTCGCTTTACAACCAAGTGGAGATGGAAGAAAAGGATGAGGGGCTTTTGATCGAGGTGAGAGGAGAAGGGGAAGGGTTTATCCCCGAAGATAAAACCAACATTGTGTACCGAGCGGCCCAAAAAGTCTTCTCCTATCAAGGAATTTCACCAGCGGGGCTTTTTATTAAACTCAACAACCACATTCCCATTGCCCGGGGATTGGGCAGCAGCGCAGCGGCGATTGTGGGCGGGCTGTCGGCGGCCAACCGTCTTACGGGCTCTAACT
>SLNR01000022.1 GCA_007132905.1 Candidatus Sumerlaeota bacterium
ATTAGTATATGATTTTGGATTTTCATGTGCATCCGGATTTCTCTATAGACGCTCAAGGTAAGATGATTGACTACGCCCGGAATGCACAGAAGGCCGGTATATCCGAACTATGCTTCACCACACATTTAGATCTTGTTCCGGAAAGGGAGCATATAGACGGATTTGTGCGTGTCAATGGAGAGGTTCACCCAGTCGATAGCGGCTGGATCCCTGATTATTTTGAGGAAGTGATAAAAGTTCAAGATCGTTTTCAAAGTAAAGGGCTATTGATAAGAATCGGTCTAGAAGTTGATTATCATCCGGCAGTAGAACATGAAATTGACCAGATAACAAGCGAATTTCCATTCGATTACATCCTAGGAGCAGTACACAGCATAGAGGGACAGTCGATTGCTGTGCCTGAAGATTGCCGCGTCCTTTGTCGTGATAAAAAACCCGAAGAGCTTTGTCAGTCTTATTTTGATTTGTTAATGCAAGCAGTTAAAAGCAACTTATTCGACTCTCTAGCCCACCTTGATTTGTATAAGCGATTCAGTTATGATCTTTATAAAGATCAGATTAATCATGCCCATAACAAATATTGGGAACCGGTCTGCAAAGAAATAGTTAAGCAAAAAACGGCTGTTGAGATAAACACCGGCAATTTAAGAAAAGGTTTCTCTCAACCAAACCCGAGCGAAGACTTGTTAACCGATTTGTATGAAGCAGGGGCAGAATACATTACAGTGGGGAGCGACGCTCACCACCCTTCATTGGTGGGGTATCATATCCTTGAAGCTTACCGGGTGGCAGAAAGAATAGGATTTGAGAATATTTATAGATTTGTAGGCAGAAGTGCTTCAAAAGCCGTTCAATTTAAGGACTCTGAAGCAGTAGCCATCTAGTAGGAGGAAATATGAGAATAGAAGTTTCAATATTACCATTGGGCTGTGCGAAAAATTTAGTGTATGCGGAAATAATTACTACTATCTTGGAAAATGATGGGTTTTCCGTCACATCAGATGAAAAGGCGGCTGATTGTTTCATTATTCATACCTGCGCATTTATCGATGATGCCAAAAGGGAATCCATCGAAGCGATTTTAGAAGCAAGTGAACGTAAGAAAAAAGGTATGTATAAATATATAATTGTTTCAAGTTGTCTTGCACAGCGTTTTGACCGTGATTTGCTGCAGGAAATCCCAGAAATCGACGCCATCATCGGAACGGGGGATTTTCACCGAATACCCGAAGTAATTCGCAGCCTAGATAGAAAAAATAAAGCCATATTCACCGGGGGTGTTTTGAAAAATGGTCCTTTGCTGATGACTCCAAAAGCTCAACTTACCCCCTTTTATACATCCTATGTCAAGATTTCCGAAGGGTGTCTTAACCATTGCTCATACTGCGTTATCCCAAGTTTGCGAGGGTCTTTAAAAAGCCGGCCGACAGATGAGATCTATCAGGAAGTTCAAGAAAAAGTCAACAGGGGGGTAAAAGAAATTGTTTTAATTGCCCAGGACTTAACCCAATTCGGGTTGGACCGCGGTGAAATAAACGGATTAGAAAAGCTATTAGAGAAATTAGTCTTGATCGATGAGTTGAAATGGATTCGCCTCTTGTATGCTTATCCCAGCCGGATTACCCCCGGGCTCATCAATGTAATTGCTCAAGAAGAGAAAATTTGCCATTACCTTGATATTCCGCTCCAGCACATCAATGATCTTATACTCAAGCAGATGAACCGCACAACTAGCTCCAGCGATATCAGAAACGTTTTGGAAAAGATAAAAAGTAAGATCAACGACATATGTATCCGCAGCACCTTTATCGTTGGTTTTCCCGGCGAGACAGAGGCTGCTTTTGAAGAGTTGCTTGCCTTCTTAGAAGAAGCAAAATTCGATAGAGCCGGCTTTTTCATGTACTCACAGGAAGAAAACACTCCCGCATCGCAAATGCCTGACCAAATATCTGATGAAACCAAAAATGAACGCTATCAGCAAGCTCTGTCTCTACAAAATGAAATGTCAACAAAAAGAAACTACTCCTTTGTTCAAAAAGAACTTATCGTGTTGGTAGAAGACTATCAAAAGGAGGATACCTACCCGCTTGTAGGCCGCTCTTATCGAGAAGCTCCTGAAGTTGACGGACAAATCTTTCTTCAAGGAAGATACCTGCCTCCTGGATCTTTTGTGAGAGCTTTGATTGTAGATGTGGACGAGAGTAATCTTTATGGTGTCTTATTAGATGAGGATAGGGAGGAAAAAAGATGAAAGCAGAAGTCATTTCTGTTGGAACCGAATTATTACTAGGTCAGATTGTCAATACTGATGCACAAATCATTTCAGATATACTGGCGCCCCTTGGCATTGACATGTATTATCACACCACCGTGGGAGATAATGAAAACCGTTTAGGGGAAGTCTTTGAATGTGCGCTTAACAGATCAGATCTTGTTTTTACCACCGGAGGACTTGGTCCGACTATGGATGATGTTACCAAAGAAACTGTGGCTAAAAAGCTGAGTTTGAAACTAAAACTCAATCAAAAAGAGCTAGAAAACATCGAAAAGATCTTTGAACGCAGCGGCCGTTCAATGCCGCCCGGTAATGTCAAACAGGCTTTGTTCCCTCAGGAAAGCCAGGTTATTCCGAATAAAAACGGCACAGCCCCCGGGGCAATCGTCGAAAAAGAAGGGACAATAGTCGTCATTTTGCCCGGGCCGCCAAGAGAACTTCAGCCAATGATGATAGAAACTATCGTTCCGTTTCTCCAGGAAAAAACGGCAGGCAGAAAATCCGTTATCAAGTCAAGGGTTTTAAAACTCTGCGGTATAGGAGAGTCAGCCGCAGAAGAAGCAATTAAGGATCTCATTTTAGATCAAACCAATCCGACCATTGCTCCTCTTGCCGGAAGCGAGGTCACATTTCGCATCACGGCCAAAGCTTCCTCCGAGCAATCAGCACAACGCCTCATTAAAACTCTAGAGGACAAAGTTAGAGAAAGGTTGTTTGATCATGTCTATGGGTGTGATGAAGATACTTTAGAAAGCGTTATCGGCGCGTATTTAAAGAAGCGGAAAATGTCGCTTGTAACAGCTGAATCGTGTACTGGAGGAATAATTGCCAGTCGTATTACCAGCATTCCCGGCAGTTCTTCCTATTTTGATAGGGGATACGTTTGCTACAGCAATCAATCAAAAAAAGAACTTCTCGGGGTATCCGAGGAAATTTTATCCGAACATGGTGCCGTCAGCAAAGAAACCGCTCTGGCGATGGCCCAAGGAGCAAGAGAATCAAACGGCGCACAGATAGCCTTGTCTGTAACGGGCATCGCTGGACCTAGTGGGGGTACAGAAGACAAACCCGTTGGGCTAATTTGGTTTGGGTTATCAACCCCTGATAATGAAGAAACCATCTCCCGGATTTACGGTGGCAACCGGATGCGAATAAGAAGCAGGGCCGCGCAGTTCGCTCTTCAGATGTTATGGGATTATCTTCGCAGAAAGGATGCCTTGTAAATGAGTGCTCATTTCAATCGAGCTTTTATCGCCGTTCCGATATCAAGGCACACAAAACAAAAAATCACCACACTGCAGCAAGAGCTGCAAAATAATACCAGCTCCATACGCTGGACTGACCATGATCAACTTCATATTACCCTTCTTTTTGCGGGTAAACAGCCGCAAGATGAATTTGTGTCATTTATCTATAAACTTAAAAAAGCGCTTCAAAATTGGACTCCTTTCTCCTTTGAACTAAAGGGGCTAGGAGCCTTTCCTTCATTTCGGGCGCCAAAAATAATTTGGATGGGGATTGACAAGGGGGAAAGCCAGATAATGAAAATGAGAAACGAAATTGTTCAAACTCTGGAAAAATCAAAGCTGACAACTTCTGATCTATCGCGCAGATACAAACCGCATCTCACCATTGGTAGAGTGAAGAAGACACATAAAAACCCGAAAATTGACATTCCGGAAAAATATTTTCACACAAGCTTTGCAGAGAAAGCAAGCTCGCTTCAGTTCATTGAAAGCAACTTAACCCCTAGCGGCCCTGAGTATGAAATTATAGATGAACATTTGCTGAACGCATAATTTCATCTATATCCCTAGCCAAACATATGTTCTTCTGATATAATGCATGTATATAGTCCCCTCAAAACAACCTAACCATACTGAATCGAGAAAGGGGTATTTACAGTGAGTGATAAACAAAAAGCGTTAGAAATGGCTCTGTCTCAAATTGAAAAGAAATTTGGGAAAGGGTCTATTATGAAGCTCGGAGAAGAATCAGCCTCTCGTTTGGTAGAGACGATTCCCACAGGATCTCTCGCCATCGACATGGCCCTCGGTGTAGGCGGGATCCCCAGAGGTCGCGTCATCGAAATTTTTGGGCCGGAAGCATCCGGTAAAACAACCGTCGGGCTCCATGTTATTGCTGAAGCTCAAAAAACCGGTGGCATTGCAGCGTTTATAGATGCTGAACACGCTCTTGATCCTTCATATGCAAAACGTCTAGGAGTGGACATTGATAACTTATTGATTTCTCAGCCGGATACGGGTGAACAAGCTTTGGAAATTGCCGAAGCCTTAGTCAGAAGCGGTGCAGTTGATGTGGTGGTCATCGATTCGGTGGCGGCCCTGGTTCCAAGAGCCGAATTGGAAGGTGAGATGGGGGATTCCCATGTTGGCCTACAGGCGCGGCTGATGTCTCAAGCACTCCGCAAACTGTCCGGCGCCATAAGCAAATCCAAGACATCGGCAATATTTATTAACCAGCTTAGAGAAAAAGTGGGCGTGATGTTCGGCAATCCTGAAACCACACCGGGAGGACGCGCTCTAAAATTTTATGCTTCCATCCGGATCGAAGTACGCCGCATTGAGTCGATCAAGGCCGGCAATGATGTAATTGGGAATCGCACACGTATCAAAGTAGTGAAAAATAAAACGGCACCACCCTTCCGACAAGCAGAATTTGATATTATTTATGGGGAAGGAATCTCCCGCGAAGGAAGTATCATTGACATTGCTGTTGAATTAAATATTATGGATAAAAGCGGAGCTTGGTATTCTTATGAGGGAGAAAGATTAGGGCAAGGACGAGAGAATGTTAAAGAAATCCTACTGCAAAGGCCGGAACTGAGTAAAGAATTAGAAGAAAAAATTCGAAGCGCATTGAGTCTTTCTTCTGAAAAAGACTCCGATGCCCAAAAAGACAAGGAAAAAGCCAAGGACAAAGATAAATCCAAGGACAAAGATAAATCAAAAACAGCTAAGTAGTATGTATTTGTAGAAGGACAACAAGCGTCCTTCTTTTTTCACCGAGAGGGGGTCGCCGTGAAAGATCCAAAATACGATAAAATCATGGGGAAAGCCCTAAAATATCTATCTTTTAGAGATTTATCGGAAAAAGAATTAAAGAACAAACTGCGACGAAACTACGGCAAAAGCGAATTAATCGAAAAAGTCTGCGAAGAACTGAAAAGGATAGCTTATCTCGATGACAGGAGATATGTCCATAATTATATTGTAAGCAAACGAAGCCGCTTATGGTGGGGGAAAAACCTGCTTTTTAAAAAGCTTGTCGAAAAAGGTGTGTGCAGTAACATTATCCATGAGGTTTTTGATGAATACATCAAAGAAGAAGATGAATATCAACTGGCCAAAAAGGTCTTTGAAAAGAAAATAAACTCGCTGATTGGCAACAAGGCAAACGAAACGGATCAAAAGAAAAAACATAAAGCAGCCCGACATCTTGAAAACAAAGGGTTTCCTGTCGCTTTGATTATCCGTCTTCTTGAAGAAAACAAGGAAAAGTAGGCGTACAGACTTGCCAGTGATAGTGTTTATTTACATACCTAAATAGTTGCTGTTGCGGTATTTTCCATCAACCAAGACTAGACGGGTTCTTTTGTAGGACTTGACGCTGTTTGGCTGAAGATGAACTTTTTTTGCCGGACTTTTTCATCTGCTAGGGTAGAACTCTCGAAGGTGTATACATTCACAGTTTTACCAATCTAATTGTTTGAATATGTAAATCATAGCGAAGCACTGTTAAAGACAGCAGCAAGCTCTTTTGCTGTCCTATGGGGCTGAACTGCATAGTGTAAAATTGTTGTAGGAAAAAACAAACAAGAGATCATCCTTTTGGTAAAATAGAATCACCACACTCTAAACACCAAAAGGAGAGGATCTCTTGTGAGTAATATTTTACTACAAAT
>SLNR01000127.1 GCA_007132905.1 Candidatus Sumerlaeota bacterium
AAGCTGTTTTTCAACCACTTTCTTACGCGGACATTTTCCCGAAAGCTCCGTTTGCCAAAAATCATTTTAGTAGAAAAAGGGCTCCATCATATTATATTTAATTTTTTTATGCAATTTTCAGCATTGCACGGATGACGAATATTTCTGAGACGAGGTTTTCTAAAATTGAGATGGGCTTTTTGTTCTTTAGGACACGGAGAGTTTGGATATATTTCTTCACTGATTTGATTGGAGCTCCTGGGCATCTGGATGAAACGCAAGGTGAGTTTTGGAGGCGGACATTATGAGAGAAAGTTAGTCTGTAAACTTTGCCGTTATAGGCATTCAATTCTGGCCTAAATGGAAATAAATTCATGCAAGTGTTATAATCATATCAACAGTGCGTTCACATTTTTGGTATAAGAAGAGTTTTATGCGGGGTGGGAGTGACTTTTCTATTTTTTGGTGAGTGATTGGATAAGACGATACGGGTTTTAGGCATCCATATTCAGTGCATGGATTGGAAAATAATTCTATCATTAAAGATACTGCTATATCTTATTTTCAAACAAACCTGTTCGTCTGGCAAATTCCGGGTGGTCGATGAGATCGGTTTTTTGTGATTGTTTCGATAGTCCCTAAAACAGCTTCTATTGGGGCCGGGCAAAGGTTAGATAGCCGGATTTATCAATCGGATGTTCGTGATGCAAAATATTGCGGAAACCACTGAAGTGGGCTCATTTGTCTTTTCGATAAGTGTATTAGTGATTTAATGCTGCCGGAAAATTGAGTAAGGGAGTTTTGTCCAATGATGGGTGCAATTATCGGAGATATAGTTGGTTCCAGATTCGAATTTGATAATCACAGAGAGAAAGATTTCGAGATGTTCACGGATGATTGCCAAGTGACAGATGATAGTATTATGACTCTGTCTGTGGCCAAAGCGATCATTGAAACGGAAAAAATCATTAAGCCTGTCTTTGATGAATATAATTATGAAAGCGACTACTATCTGCTCATTGAAAAAATGGTTGTTAAATATATGCAGGAAATCGGACGCAAATTCCCCTACTGCGGTTATGGCGGGATGTTTTCCAAATGGGTGTTTAGCGATAATCCTCAACCTTACAATAGCTTTGGAAATGGCGCAGCGATGCGGATTAGTCCGGTAGGTTTTGCAGCCGGGACAGAAAATGAAGTTTGCAAGCTCTCTGAAGCTGTAACCGGGGTAACCCATGATCATCGTGAAGGGTTAAAGGGTGCAGAGGCTACGGCGGTAGCCATTTACATGGCACGTAAAGGTTTTACGAAAAGTGAGATCCGGGATAAGATGATCCACGATTATTACTCACTTGATTTTACGTTGGATGAAATAAGGGATTCATATCGGTTTAACGAGGCTTGCCAGGAAACGGTACCACAAGCTGTAGAAGCATTCCTGGAAGCCACTTCATTTGAAGATGCTATTCGAAATGCAATTTCCATAGGCGGTGATAGCGATACATTGGCCGCTATCACAGGTTCCATTGCAGATGCCCACTACGGGGTTACCGAAGAGCTCAAAGAAAAAGCACTTTCTTATTTAAACGATGAACTGCTGACCATTTATAAAGACTGGGAGGGATTTATAGATAAGCGATAAGTGTGTTCTATATATTACAAAGCACATATAGAATCCCTTAAACGGACTTATGAAAAATGATTTGTCGATAGGGGCAATGATGACATTATCGAAAATCGACTCAAAGGATATATACTCACTTCAATGTACTTTTGGATTTGTTCCTATTCAAATTTTTTCATTTCTTAAAGGGCCATACGAATAATGATTCCAGGATAAATGCCAATTCAAATTTTGCAGATCAACAATACAACCCTGTATTGATAATGGCGGCAATTCGTGAGGGAATATCTGCTGATGGACACTTTTAGGCTTTGCCAAAAAAAATTATGCGTGAAATGTTTATCCGCCAAAGGCTTCCATGACCGATGTGCAGATTTATATTGTTCCGTTGACCAATAGTTATTAATATAATAGCCATTTGAACAGGAGTGAGTCTTATGAGTAAAGATAAAGACAAGTTGAAGGATTACCATAACAAGCGGGATTTTGACATGTCTCCTGAACCCAGGGGAGATCAAAATTTCTCAGAAGACGAACTCATCTTTGTCATTCAAAAGCATAACGCCGGCAATCTCCATTACGATTTTCGGTTGGAAGTCGACGGGGTATTAAAGTCGTGGGCAATTCCCAAGGGGCCTTCAACCAATCCAGATGACAAGAGGCTGGCTATTCCCACAGAGGACCACCCCATTGAGTATGCCGCCTTTGAAGGAGTGATCCCTGAGGATCAGTACGGTGCCGGAGAAGTTATTGTATGGGATATGGGTTCCTATGAAAACACATCGAAAAAAGAAGATGCTTCTTTCTCCATGGAGACCGCCTTGCAGAAAGGTCATATAACTGTTTATCTACAAGGGAAAAAGCTTGAGGGTGGCTATGCTCTCATAAGAACAGGCAGCAACGAGAATTCTAGGTGGCTTTTTATGAAGATGAAAGACGATAAGGCAGATGCTAGGCGTAATCCTGTGAGCACGGAGCCGAAATCAGTCATAAGCGGGAAAAAAATAGAGGATTTAAAAAAAGATAAGAAAGATGATTAATATAGGGAAAAGCATAAGAAAATCCGAGAAAAGCAAGCTTGCATCAAAAAGCAGCCTAAATGGCTAAATTTGATGCCCATTTCCCTTACCCATAAAAGATTTTCAGAAAAAATGGATATATGAACAAAGCTCTACGGTGAAAGGTGCCTGATCGTTAAAGATGGTGTGAGGCTGTTGTCAAAAAAGAAGAAGAACTTAAATTTAAGATATCCTGAAACAGCCGAAGCTTTCTCTGTAATGGATTATGACAATTTTACTGGCTAAGGAGAAAGTACGCCTTTGATGGCGGGGTTACGATTTTTTCAAATCTACTGAAGCGTATGCATGTAAACAGTGAAGAAGAGGTGCGCAATACGTATGTAAAAATTTATTATTATGTCTTTGAATTTTTATTGGCAGATAAATATGATCTTACTAAAGTATCTCTGAGGGAAAGAAAAAAATTTTCACGAAAGCTTTTTTTGGGATCCAATCCGTTATGCCTCCCACCGCAGTGAGGAAGGCCTTGCCTTTTTGGAGGAAGCCGCAGTAAGGACCGGGAGGTTTGATCGCCCAAAAAGCGGATAGCGAGTATACTCATTCAAGGTCGAAAAAGTGGCTTGAGTTAAAATTCAGTAATAGGCGGGAATCCATTATAGTCGGCTTACTAATCCTCAGGGAGAAAGTATAGGTTTTGATGCTCTTCTCGTAGGCAATTACGAGAAGGGTGAGCTAAAATATGCCGGAAGGGTCGGTACGGGTTATAGCAATGAGCTTTTAGAAAAATGGGCAGAAGACTTAAGTGTATTGAAATCGATTGCTCTCCCCTTGAGGATCAGAAATGTTACAGACTGTAGCATTCACTGGGTGGAGCCTAAACTGGCGGGAAAGGTAAGTTTCACTGAGTTGACGGATGATGGCCAGTTAGTCTTCCAAGCTTCAAAGGGCTTAGAGAGGATAAAAACCCCGGTAATGTAATCAAGGAAGAGTTAAGACGGAGGCGATGATCGATTATGGAGGCTAATTACAGGAACGTTGAATTGTCAAATACAGACAAAGTATTTTTTAGTGAAGATGATATTACTAAGAAAGATATGATCAAATACTATGATAGAATATCTTCTGTGATGATCCCCCACATGAAGGGTAGGCCCCTAACCCTTCATAGATTTCCCGACGGCATAGATAATGAGGGATTTTATCAAAAAGAGATACCGGGTTATTTTCCCCGTTGGATTGATAGGGCAACGATTGAGAAAAGGGAAGGAGGGGAAATTACCTATGTAGTAGTCAATGACAAAGAAACCCTCATCTATTTGGCAAACCAGGCATGCATTACTCCCCATATATGGCTGAGCAAAGTCGCTGAGCCAAAAAAGCCGGATAAATTGGTTTTTGATTTAGATCCCTCAAGTAAGGATTTCAAATTGATAGTCAAGGCGGCCAGAAAACTTAAGAGAGTCTTAGAAGGAGCGGATCTAGATGTTTATGTAATGACAACAGGCTCCAGGGGTCTGCATGTTGTTGTTCCAATTATTCCTGAAATGCAGTTTGATGATGTTCGCAATTATGCAGGCAAAATAGCCGAGGCTGTTGCAAAGGAAAGCCCGGAAGATTTCACGGTTCAACACAGGAAAGACAAACGTAAGGGTAGGGTATTTATTGATTATTCGAGAAATGCCTTCGGTCAGACATCAGTTGCACCCTATGGTATTCGAGGTATAGCAGGAGCCCCTGTGGCGGCTCCTCTGGACTGGGATGAACTTGCCGACAAGGGTTTTCATCCCCGAAAATACAACATGAAAAATATGTTCCGCAGGCTGGGGCAAAAGCAGGACCCCTGGAGGAACATGCATGTAAAGGCGTCATCGTTTATGAAGGTGAAAAGCTTGCTGTGACAATTTGCTCCTTATTTTAGCAAATAAGCAAATAAGTCTAAGACCAGGTTTATTAGGCGGGTCTATTTTTTCGATGAGATTGAAATACATTAGTGTATTCGTAATGATTATCTTGAGAAGGGAGTGAAGATATAGATATTGAAGACGCTAATTGAATTCTTCGTGAGCCCATTTATGAATAAGGAATTTTAAATCGATGTGGTATTTAGGTGTCAAGCTGTCCGGGGCAAAGAAATAATGTTGCTGACAGGTAAACCATGAAAAGAAGAGAGGAGGATGAGGTATGTGGGTAATTGTGTTGGGCGGTGGTTTGATAGGCGGCGTCATGGCTCGGGATCTGGCCGGGGATGAGAACTTTCAGGTGGCCATTGCAGACATGGACGAGGCGGTACTTCGGGAATTTTCTGCATCGGGAAGCATTCAGGGGGTCAGGGCTGATCTATCCGATGGCGAAACCATCAAGGAGCTGGTCCAAGATTACGACCTGGTGGTGGGAGCTCTGCCCGGATTTTTGGGGCAAAATATGATGAAAGCGGTTGTTGAAGCGGGAAAAAACCTGGTAGACATCACCAGCTGGCCTGAATCTTCCCTGGAGTTGGATGATCTGGCTAAAAGCAACGGTGTGAGCGCTGTGGTGGACTGCGGGGTTGCACCGGGTCTGAGCAATATGCTGGTGGCTTACGGAGCCAGCCTCTTGGACGAAGCTGAGCGGGCGCAGATTCTGGTCGGGGGGCTGCCGGTGGTCCGGGTATGGCCCTATGAGTACAAAATTGTGTGGTCTGCTGTGGATGTCATTCAAGAATACTGCCATCCTGCCCGGGTCGTGGAGGACGGAAAAGTAGTAGTGAAGCCTGCCCTCTCCGAACTGGAACTAGTGGACCTGCCCGGAGTGGGCACCTTAGAGGCCTTCCTCACCGATGGGCTTTGCAGTCTGTCTGAAACCAAAATTGTTCCTTACATGAAAGAAAAAACCCTCCGCTACCCCGGCCATGCGGATCGGATGCGGATGCTGCGGGAAACCGGGTTTTTCAGTGACACTCCAATTCAAGTGAAAGGGGTGACAGTAAAACCGGTGGATGTAACAGCTAGCCTTCTGTTTCCGGCCTGGGAACTAGACGAGGGAGAACAGGAACTGACGGTGATGAGAGTGGAGGTAGAAGGCCTAAAAGAAGGGCAAAAACGTCTACTCCGCTATGATATGCTGGATTACACCGATGAAACCACGGGGATCACATCCATGGCTCGCACCACCGGCTATCCCTGCGTCAGCATGGTCCGACTCATGGCGTCCGGGCAGTTTTCCCGTAAAGGCGTCTGCCTGCCCGAATTTATCGGTCAGGATCACGGCCTGTTCCACAGACTTTTAGCAGAGCTGAAAGAAAGGGGTATTGAAATAAAAGAAACGGTAGTGGACCCGGAGTAGGGAATCACAGTGACCGCGGAGCAAGATAGAAAAAGGGGAAAAACCTTTTATTTGTAAGTAACCGCGAAATGTGCGATGAAGAATTTTTGTGAGAAGCAATACTAAAAGATCAGGAGCTATTCATTCAAAATAGCGCCTGGTCTTTTTTATCCAACCGTTTTTGAATAGTTAGAGCATGACCTAAGTA
>SLNR01000141.1 GCA_007132905.1 Candidatus Sumerlaeota bacterium
AGGCTTTAAAACACCCCAACTGGAGTATGGGCAAAAAAATTTCCGTTGATTCGGCCACCATGATCAACAAAGGTCTGGAGGTTTTGGAAGCAAAATGGTTATTCGCCAAAGAACTGGCGGATATCGAGGTTTTGGTTCATCCGCAGAGCATTGTCCATTCTATGGTGCAGTTTTTCGACAGCTCGGTGATTGCACAATTAGGCCTTCCGGATATGAAAACACCGATACAATATGCACTCCTTTATCCTGAAAGAGGGCAAAACACATTCAAGCGACTGGACTTAGCGCAAATAAGTATGTTAACATTTGAAAAGCCCGATATGGACAGATTTCCCGGATTAGAGTATGCTTATAGGGCAGGATATGCTGGCGGCACGATGCCGGCTGTCTTTAATGCGGCCAACGAAGCGGCGGTCGCTTTATTTTTACAAGGGCGAACAGCCTTTTTGGAGATTGCAGAGATTTGCAAAGAAGTGATGGATCAGCACGACAATAGATCGAAACCGTCTCTAGAAGAAATTTTAGAAGCTGACGGCTGGGCGAGGCGGGCAGCTGAGTGCAGCTGTCTGGTGAAGGAGAATTAAAAGAAAGGCGTGGTGTAATGGAAGCTGTTTTGGTTTCCCTAATCATATTCGGTTTGCTGATCTTTGTGCATGAGACAGGGCATTTTTTGGCAGCCAAAAGAGCCGGAATAGAAGTACACGAATTTGCGATCGGCTTCGGGCCCAAGCTGTTTTCGTTCACACGGAATGAGACAGTTTACCGGATACGAATCATTCCTTTGGGTGGTTTTGTTCGAATGGCGGGTACCGAGCCTGATGATGTGGAGAACGAAAATGGTTTTGCCAATAAATCAGTAGGAACCCGGATGATGGTCATTGCCGCGGGAGCTTTTATGAACTTTCTGCTGGCCATGGTTTTATTTGCCCTGCTTATTGGTATGATAGGAATTCCTACCGGAGAATTTTCAGAAAAGCCGCACATTGGTGAAGTTGTGATCGGGGAACCGGCGGAAAGGGCCGGGCTTCTTCCGGGGGATAAGGTGATGGAAGTCGAAGGGGAAAAGATGGAAACATGGAATGATCTGGTCAACATTGTGAGTGCCAATGCCGGTGAAGAATTGGAATTTACCATCCTAAGAGGGGATGAAGAGCTAACCATTTCGGTTACGCCTCAATACCGAGAAGAAGAAGAACGGGGAATGATCGGTATCATGCCGGACTATCATGTCAGGCCGGCAGGCCTGTTAGAATCCATTGCTTTTGGCGTACAGCAGACTATTTTCATTACCGGCGCTATCATCCAGGCCTTGTTTCAAATGGTTACGGGACAAGCTCCTGCTGATGTGTCGGGCCCCATCGGAATTACCCAGGTTGTCGGAAGGGCGGCTAGGCTTGGGATCCCCACGCTGATGAATTTGGCGGCTATCATTAATATTAATATTGGCTTGTTCAACTTAATTCCGATCCCTGCCTTAGACGGCAGCCGCCTTCTTTTTCTGGCCATCGAAGGGGTTCGAGGTAAGCCGGTCGATCAAGAAAAGGAAAATTTTATTCATGTAGTCGGGTTTGCCCTGTTGATTATGCTGGCTATTTTTGTAGCCTATAGGGATATTCTCAGAATCGGAGAATTTTAACTTTTAGGGTGAGCGGGTGAGTGGGTTGAGGAAAAGAAGAGAAACAAAATCAGTACGGTGCGGGTCGGTTTGGATAGGCAGTAACCATCCGGTTACGGTCCAATCCATGACTACAACGGACACTCGAGACATCGATCAAACCGTTAAACAGATTCAGATGTTGGATGAAAATGGCTGTGAAATTGTTCGGGTGGCTGTTCCTGACTTTGAGGCGGCCGAAGCTCTGGGTCCGATTAAAAAGAAAATCGGGATACCACTGATTGCCGACATCCATTTTAATTATCAGCTGGCGCTGGAGGCTATCAAGCAGGGAATCGACGGACTGAGAATTAATCCCGGCAACATCGGCTCAGAGCAGGGAATCGCTGTTTTAGCCAAGACGGCCAAAAAGGGCGGAGTCCCCATCCGCATCGGTGTCAACTCAGGATCATTGGAAAAAGATCTTCTCATTCGTCATGGGAGGGCAAGTGCTGAGGCCATGTGCGAAAGTGCGCTGCGTCATATGAGCGTACTGGAAAAACATGGATACGAGGACATCATTATTTCCTTAAAATCAACGGATGTCCATACAACCATCGATGCTTATCTGAGAATATCAGAACAAATTCCTTACCCTTTGCATATCGGCATCACCGAAGCCGGGCCTTATGCTTCAGGGTCGGTGAAATCCGCTGTTGGCATGGGGATACTTTTGCATAGTGGAATCGGAGATACCATCAGGGTTTCCTTGACGGGTGATCCCTCTGAGGAGGTTCGTGTTGGTTGGGATATTTTGGTTTCTTTGGGGCTTCGGCAGCGGGGTATTGATCTTATCTCCTGCCCTACCTGCGGGCGGTGCGAAATCGATTTAAGCGCCGTAGCCGAGGAAGTGGAAAAGAGGACAAAAGGGATCAGGATTCCATTGAAGGTGGCTGTCATGGGTTGTGTTGTCAACGGCCCCGGCGAAGCAAAAGAAGCGGATGTCGGATTGGCCGGAGGCAGGCAAGAAGGGGTTCTATTTAGCAAAGGAGAAGTTATCAAAAAAGTCCCAGAAAAAGAAATTGTGCCGGAATTAATGAAAGAAATTAAACGGCTTGTTCAAGACAAGACGGGAAAATAGAAACCAAAAGATGAAGGAGCGAATGGGATGAGAATGTCGCAAATGCTGATGCCGACCTTAAGGGAAGTACCTGCAGAGGCAGAGATAATCAGCCACAAGCTTATGGTAAGAGCAGGATTGATCAGAAAGGTAGCTTCTGGCATTTACTCGTTTCTACCTTTAGGCAAGCGGGTTATCCAAAAGATCGAAAATATTGTTCGAGAAGAGATGAATGAAAAAGGCGGACAGGAAGTGCTGATGCCGATTGTACAGCCGGCTGAAATTTGGAAAGAGACGGGACGCTGGGATGTATACGGGGATGAAATGTTTAAGCTAAAAGATCGCCATGACAGAGGTTTTTGTCTTGGGCCCACCCATGAGGAAGTGATTACGGATTTAGTCCGACAGGAGGTTCGATCGTATCGGCAGCTTCCGGTGCTTCTTTATCAAATCCAGAACAAATACCGTGATGAAATTCGACCTCGGTTTGGGGTCATGAGGGCAAGAGAGTTTATTATGAAAGACCTCTACTCGTTTGATCAAGACGAGGCAGGATTAGATGAAAGCTATAGGAAGATGTATGATGCCTACAACCGTATCTTTCAAAGATGCGGACTGACTTATCGGGTGGTGGAAGCTGATCCCGGGGCAATTGGCGGGAGCGGTTCTCATGAATTTATGGTCACCGCCGAAAACGGGGAAGCGGCTGTGGCGTTTTGTCCTTCGTGTGACTATGCGGCCAATACGGAAAAGGCTGAAGCTGAGCCAAAAGACGCCAATGGGGACGGCCCGGAAAACGAACAACTCTTAACTATTGAAAAAGTTCATACCCCCGGCGTGAAATCGATTGAAGAGCTGAGCCGTTATTTGGATGTGCCCCGACATAAGCTAATGAAAACCATGCTGTACGAAGCGGTCTATCCCGATCGAGATGAAGTGGTGGCGGTTGTGATACGGGGTGACCAGGAGATTAACGAAATAAAGCTGCAAAACATACTGGGCTGTCTGCACTTAGTGCTTGCCCCGGAGAAAGTTGTCAGAGAAAGCACAGGGTCTTCGTCAGGTTTTGCAGGACCCCTCGAATTAAAGAATGCGAAAATGATTGTGGATCATACCGTTGCACAAATGAAGGCAGGTGCGGCCGGTGCCAACGAAGAAGACCACCATTTACTGCATGTCCATCCGGCGCGGGATTTTCCTGAACACATTGTCGCTGATATCAGAACGGTTCAAAAAGGGGATGGATGTGTAAGATGCAAAGAGCCTATTGACATGGTTCGCGGGATTGAAGTGGGTCATATTTTCAAACTAGGAACCAAATACAGTGAGTCATTAAAGGCGTCTTATCTTGATAAAAACGGCAGGGAACAGCCGATGATTATGGGATGCTACGGCATTGGGGTAACCAGGACCTTAGCGGCCGCCATTGAACAGAATTTCGATGAAGACGGAATTATATGGCCGGTAGCCATAGCCCCTTATCATGTGGTGATTGTGCCGATTAAAACCAAGGATGATGAGATGATGAAATCAGCTTTGGCCCTCTACGATCGGCTGAAAAGCAGCGGGATAGAAGTATTGATCGATGATCGGCATGAAAGACCCGGGGTGAAGTTTAAAGATGCAGATCTAATAGGGATTCCTCTGCGTGTTACGGTCGGGAAGAAAACACTCAAGGAAGGTTTGTATGAATTGCGGCAGAGAAGCAGCGGGCAAGATTCTGACCACGAACTACCCCATCTGCTGGAAAAGATTCATGATTTGATAATGAATCATCGGTAAAGGGGGAAGCCAAATGAATATCGATGTCATCATCCCTGCCTACAACGAACAGAAAACAGTGGGCAAGGTTGTTAAAACGGTTCGTGAAGTTTCCGAGATCCGGGAGGTTTATGTCGTCTCCGATGGATCGAAGGATAAAACAGCCGAGGTGGCAGCCGATGCCGGAGCAAATGTCATTGATCTTAAGAAAAATACCGGAAAGGGCGGCGCTGTAAAAGAAGGGGTCGACCGTTCTGATGCTGATATTTTTTTATTTTTGGATGCTGATTTGCTCGGTTTGACAAGAAATCACCTCTATTCCTTAATTATCCCGGTGATCGAAGATGAAGTGGACATGGCGATTGGTCTATTTCAAAGCGGAAGATTCTGGACGGATATTGCCCAAGAGTTGGCTCCCAATCTGTCCGGGCAAAGGGCTTTGAAAAGAGAAGTAATCGATCCTATTCCAAGCATGGATATTTCCCGGTTTGGCATCGAGATTGCTTTGACTTGCCACGCCGAAGAAATGGGGATGCGGATCAAAAAAGTAATTCTGCCGCGCCTGTCCCATGTCATGAAGGAAGAAAAACAAGGTTTTTTGATAGGATTTACATCGCGAGTTAAAATGTACCGGGATATTCTGCAGTACCGCATTCAAAGGCAAAGTCGGGGAGAGAGCAGATCATGATTAGCAATGAGGCAATCGTCATCCGGTTGGTTCTAGCAGCCATCTTTGGCGGTATTGTCGGAATGGAAAGAGAGACAGTAAACCGGCCGGCTGGTTTTAGAACACATATTCTTGTGTGTGTCGGTTCTGCGTTAATCATGATGACATCGATGAATTTATTCTATCTATTTCCCCCCGGATCCGCCGATCCCGGCAGAATTGCCGCTCAAGTGGTAAGCGGCATGGGTTTTTTGGGCGCAGGCACGATACTCCGTGAGGGCGTGAATATAAAAGGTTTAACGACGGCGGCTAGTCTGTGGGCCATTGCGGGAATGGGACTGGCCTTGGGTGCCGGGATGTATGTCCAAGCAGGCGTCGGCACCTTGATCATCTTTTTGACCCTGACCCTCCTTAACCGAGTTGAGCTATGGATTGCCGCGAAGAAGCGTTTCAAGCAAGTCACATTGCGAATTGCCGATACACCCGGCCAGATGGGCTCTATAGGAACAGCTTTGGGCAAGCTTAGGGTCAGTATTAAAAAGATTGAGATAAAGGATATCGCAGAAAGCAAAGAGGCTCTTCTAATCCTTTTGTTAGAGGTTCCTCCCTACCTTGATATGACTACGGTGGTTATTGAACTATCGGAGCTTTCCGGTGTTTTTGAAGTGGAGTACGAAGAGGGCTAGTATTGCCAGCGGTCATTAGCTGTGATATACTGTTGGAGAAGGGAGAGTTGAATTTCTCCCCGTCTGCTGCGAGATTTGAGAGAGTGGGTACATAGCCCACTCTCTCGTTATTCATGCGGCGGATTGAAAAGGAGGATGATCATGGCCACACACGGCAAAGTTGAGGACATAGTGGCAGAAATTATGAAGCCAATTGAAGAAGAGACGGGCATCGAGCTCGTTGATGTGGAATACCGCAAAGAATCAGGAGGCTGGGTGGTTCGTGTAATCATAGATAAAATTGGCGGAATAACGCATGATGACTGCGCCATCGTTAGTGATAAGGTAGGCGAAGGGCTGGATGCCGGAGATCCAATTCCCCATCAATATCGACTGGAAGTTTCTTCTCCGGGCATTGACCGTCCATTAAAGACCGAAAAAGATTTTGAGCGTTTCAAAGGGGAAATGGTAGAAGCAAAACTCTTTGCGCCTTACAAAGGAAAAAAGAAGATAGTGGGACGGCTATCAGGTTATGATGAAGAATCTATTGACATTATCACTGAAGAGGAAGAGCACATTTCTCTTTTGAGAGAAAAAATATCAACGTTAAAGCTTCACATCCGCTTTTAAGATAATAAGTCAGGTGAGGAGGGAAAATATGAATACAGATTTCATGCAGGCGCTCGGGCAGATAGAAGAGGAAAAGGGGGTTTCCAAGGATACCCTTTTGGATGCGATCGAAGCGGCGTTGATTTCGGCGTACCGCAGAAATTTCGGGTCAGCTCAAAATGTAACGGTAGACATCAACCGGGAGACAGGCGAGATTCATGTCTACGCCAAAAAGAATGTGGTAGAAGAAGTCAAAGATTCTCGCTTAGAGATTTCTCTTGCAGAAGCCCGCGAGATCAACCCCAATTATGAGATAGACGATGTGATTGAACTAGAAGTGACTCCCAAAAATTTCGGCAGAATTGCGGCCCAAACTGCTAAGCAGGTGGTGGTGCAGAGGATTCGAGAAGCCGAGCGGAGTATCGTATACGAAGAATATGCGAATCGAGAAGATGACATCGTAACAGGAATTGTGCAGCGGCATGAACACCGTAATGTCTTTGTGGATTTAGGCAAAGCCGAAGCCACGCTTGCTCCTTCAGAACAAGCCCATAACGAAACCTATAAGCAGGGTGACCGAATCAAAGCGTATGTGGTGGAGGTTAAAAAGACAACCAAAGGTCCGCAAATTCTGATCTCTAGGACCCATCCGGGTTTGTTGAAAAGGCTTTTTGAATTAGAGGTACCGGAGATTCATGACGGCATTGTGGAAATCAAGGCCATTGCCAGAGAAGCCGGGCATCGCTCGAAAGTGGGGGTTTTTTCGTGTGATGAAGATGTCGATGCCATTGGCGCTTGTGTCGGACCGAAAGGAGTTCGGGTGCAGACAATTGTCAATGAGCTGCGGGGAGAAAAAATCGACATTATTGAATGGAGTCCTGATCCGGTGCAGTTCGTTTCGCAAGCGCTAAGCCCGGCAAAAGTTGTTTCCGTGGATATTGCTGAAGGAGAAAAGATTGCCCGGGTGGTCGTGCCGGATTATCAACTTTCACTGGCCATTGGTAAGGAAGGTCAAAATGCTCGTTTAGCTGCCAAGCTGACAAATTGGAAAATTGATATCAAAAGCGAGTCGCAAGTTGAACAACCGGCAGACACCAGCGACAACGCATTGAATGAAAATGAAACAGACGAAGGACCCACCGCTGTTTATGAAGCGGATGATAGCGATTATGAACAAGAAGCAGAAGAGGAATCACTGCCGGAGAACGGCGAGCGATCACAACAAGAGTACGAACAGGACGAAGAAGAGAAGAAATAGCAGGGAGCCGCAGAAGAAAGGAGCGGAGGCGCATGGGGAAACAAAAAAAGAAAAAGAAAATGCCCTTACGAATGTGCTTAGGCTGCGAGAAAATGAAGCCCAAGCGTGAAATGATCCGTGTGGTTCGTACCCCTGATAAGCAGGTGACAATTGATTTGACCGGCAAGAAGTCGGGCCGGGGGGCTTATGTTTGTCCCGATGAAGAATGCATAAATATGGCGATCAAGAACAAAAGATTGGAAAAAAGCTTGTCTTGCTCCATTCCGGAAGGTTTAGCGGGGGAGCTTAAAAATGGTGAATAGGAATAAAGTGCTGTCTTTGTTGGGCTTTTCCCAGAAAGCAGGAAAAGCGATTTCTGGTGCAGAAGGACTTCGATGGCATATTTCAAACAAGAAGGCCCATGTTATCATTATGGCCGAGGATATAGAGGAAAAAGACAGAAAAGCCATAGCAAGGTTGTGTCAGGAAAAAAGAGTGCCTTGTGTTGAGTTTTTGGATCAAGATTCCTTGGGGAAAGCGATTGGGCGCTCGCCAAAAAAAGCCGTGGCTGTGACTGATAAAGGAATGGCTGCTGCCATTTTAAAACTAATGGATAGGGGCGAGATAAAGTGATGTAATGAAAGGCGTTGGAGAAAACCGGGGGTGAAAGTATGACGAAAATGAGAGTACATCAAGTAGCAAAAGATTTGGGTCTTGCCAGTAAAGATGTGATTGCGGCGCTAAAGGAATTAGATATAGAAGTAAAAAGCCACATGAGTATGTTAGGAGAAGAAGAAGCAACGAAAGTGCTTGAATACCTGACACGTGACAAACCTGCACAAGAGGAGGCTAAAAAGGCTCCTAAAGAAAAAGATGCGGATGAAGAAAAGTCTGAAAAGAAAAAACCTGCTTCCCGGACAAAAAGCAGTCACAAGAAAGCTTCGGGGAAGAAAAAAGGCGCTAAGAAAGCGAAAAAGCAGACTGTTAAGGATTCTGCACCGGCCCAGGCAGAAGAAGAAACCAAAAAGGAACAAGAAGTTATTTCGATTAAAGGACCGCTGAATGTGAAAGATCTGTCTGCAAAAATGGATCTGAACCCGGCTCAAGTTTTGAAAAAACTCATTGGTATGGGTTTGATGATAAGCATAAACCAAGAGGTAGACGAAGAAACAGCGGAGCGAATTGCCAGCGAATTCGATTTCCAAGTTGAGAGGCCAGAAGAAAAAAATCTGGATGGAGAACTCGAAAAAGCCGTAGCTGAAAGCTTTTCAGAGGGCGATGATTCCGATAAAGAAATAGAGCCGGAGCCTCGATCACCGGTAGTGACTGTTATGGGACATGTCGATCACGGTAAAACATCCCTTCTCGATGTCATTCGCGAAGAAAATGTTACTTCGCAAGAAGCAGGCGGCATCACTCAACATATCGGTGCCTACCAGGTACTGCTTGATAAAGAACGGATTGTATTTCTTGATACACCGGGCCACGAAGCCTTTACCCAGATGAGAGCTAGGGGGGCACAAGCAACCGATGTGGCTATTTTGGTGGTAGCTGCCGACGACGGTATCATGCCTCAGACAGTAGAGGCGATTGACCACGCCAAGGCCGCCGGAGTACCGATTATTGTGGCGATCAACAAGATTGATCGACCCAATGCAGACCCCGAGCGGGTAAAACAGCAGCTCACAGAACACGGTTTGGTTCCGGAAGAATGGGGAGGAGATACTGTCTGCGTGCCCGTGTCCGCTAAAGAAAAAACAGGGATTGGGCATCTGTTGGAAATGATACTGCTGGTTGCCGAAATTCAGGATCTTCAGGCGATTTCTAATCGTCCGGCTAAGGGAATTATTGTCGAAGCTGAACTGGACAAGGGCATGGGGCCGGTTGGTACGGTGCTGATTAAGTCCGGAACACTGCGGGTAGGAGACGGCATCATAGCCGGAACTACTTACGGAAGAGTAAGAGCCATGGTTGATGATCAGGGAAATCGTGTCCAGGAGGCAGGTCCGTCGACGCCGGTGGCCGTACTGGGGCTGTCGGATGTCCCGCAAGCAGGAGATATGCTGTTTGCTGTGGGAGATGACAAGATTGCCAGATCCCTGGCAGAAAAGCGGGCTGAAAAGAAGCGTGAAGACCAGCACGCACGTACTTCAAAGGTAACACTAGATAACCTATACTCACAGATTCAGGAAGGGGAAGTAAAAGAGTTAAATATTATTGTTAAAGCTGATGTACAGGGTTCTGTCGAAGCGGTGCGGCAGTCCTTTGAAAAACTAGACACTGAGAAAGTGCGAATTAATGTCATTCACGGAGGGGTCGGCTCCATCACTGAGTCCGATGTGATGCTGGCGGCTGCGTCCAATGCGATTATTACCGGCTTTAATGTGCGGCCGGAGACTAAGAGTAAACGGCTGGCCGAGGAAGAAAACATCGACATTCGGACATACCGGATAATCTATGATGCGATCAACGATGTTGAAGCGGCGATGGAAGGCATGTTAGACCCGGAACTGCATGAAGTGGTTATGGGACGTGCGGAAGTACGGGAGATTTTTAAAGTGCCAAAGGCCGGAACAGTGGCCGGGAGTTACGTTCAAGACGGAAAAATCACCCGTGACTCTAAACTGAGGCTTATACGTGACGGTAAAGTGATTCATGAAGGTCAGATTGACTCTTTAAGGCGTTTTAAAGATGATGTACGAGAAGTCCAATCCGGTTACGAATTTGGCATCAGCATAGAAAGGTTTAATGATATTAAAGAAGGAGATATCATCGAAGCCTACAAAATCGAAGAAGTCAAATAAGACCATAAGCGGTGACAAATATGTATGTGGGCGTACTAGAAGTAGAGATCCGTTTGCCGACCAGTCAAAGTTTAAAAGACAAGAGAAGGATCGTGCAGAGCATACTGGCAAAAACAAGAGCGAAATTTCAGATTGCTGGGGCAGAAGTAGGCCTTTTGACTTTAAGACAGGGGGCTGTGTTAGGTTTTGCCTGCGTATCCAACTCAAAAAGTCTATCAGAAGAAATAATCTCGGATATGATGAGATGGATCGAAACGGACTGGGAAGTAGAAATTGTGGAATACTCAAAAGAGATTTACTAACAGCAGGGAGGAGAATGGATGATGGGCCTTCATAGAGCCAATCGGTTAAAAGAAGTTATAAAAGAAGAAATCAGCGACATCATCCGCAAGGAATTAAAAGACCCCCGCATTGGGGAGTTGACAACAATAACAGGGGTGGAAGTGGCCAATGACTTGCGCCACGCCAAAGTGTACGCAAGCATCTACGGTGACGAAGAGAAACAGCAAGAAACTTTCAAAGGGCTAAAAAGCGCGTCCGGATTTATCCGTACAGAACTTGGAAAACGGATCAGGCTTCGACATACCCCGGAAATTGTTTTTTATCATGACACTTCCATTGCTCATGGGGCGCGGATTTTTGAATTGATCAAACAGGTCAAAGAAGAGAGAAAGGAAGACCATGATTCAGAAACCGACAAAGAATAACGTTGTAAAAAATATAGCAAAGGTGCTGCTTGACAGTGACCGGATCATGCTAGGGTCTCATGACAAGCCCGATGGGGATGCTGTAGGATGTTTGCTGGCTTTGCAGATTGTCCTGGGCAGACATATGGGAAAAGATGTGAAAGCTTGTGTCGATTCGGTTCCTGTCAGTTTGGATTTTCTACCCGGGGCTGAACATTTGATCGAATGGAAGCAAGTGGCTGAAAGTTTTGTCCCTGATGTTTTTGTTGCCCTTGATTGTGGAGCTGCTTTTCGTTTGGGTGAAGGCAAGCCCTTTTTCGAAGAAGCTAAAGCAAAGGTAAACATAGATCATCATGCCAGCAACGATTATTTTGGGGATTTTAACTATGTGGATGTATCTGCAGCGGCGGCCGGAGAACAGGTCTTTAAACTCATTGAAGAGATGGGTATCACTATGGACAAAGATGCGGCGGCGTGTCTGTATGCGGCTGTCGCGACGGATACGGGCTCTTTTCGTTTTTCCAATACCACGGCTCATACACACAGGATTGCGGCCAGGCTTCATGATTTAGGATTTGACTTTCCTCATCTAAGCCAGCAGCTATTCGATACACGAAAACCCGAAGAGGTCAAGCTGTTAGCGGATGTTTTGGGGAATTTTTCCCTTCACCATCATGGGCAAATTGCAGTGCTGACGATCACCAAAGATATGCTGGAAAAATACCAGGTAGAAGAGGCAGAAGCTGAAAACTATGCAGGGTATGCCCGCTCGATTGACGGCGTTCGGGTGGCCGTGCTGTTTAAGGAGCAAAAAGATCATCTGGTACGAGTGAGTTTTCGGTCTAGAGACAGTACCGATGTAAATGAAATAGCCGCTTTGTTCGGGGGCGGAGGACACAAAAAAGCCTCCGGAAGTGTCATCAAGGGTTCTCTGGAGCAAGCGAAATCAAAAGTGATCTGTAAAGTGGCTGCTTATCTGCTTGGAGGGGCAAAGGATGGCAAGTGATTATAGTGGGTATTTGAATGTCCTTAAGCCAACGGGAATGACTTCTCATGATGTCGTTTACTATGTAAGGCGGCACATTCGCATGAAAAAAGTGGGGCATATGGGCACACTTGATCCAGATGCTGCGGGTGTGCTTCCTTTATGCATCGGAAAAGCGACTCGATTGGCGGCCTATGTTCAAAATGAGACGAAAGAGTACCGCGGGGAAGCTTGTTTTGGAATTCGCACTGCTTCACAAGATCGCAGTGGAGAACGGTTGTCCTTAGCTTTGAAAGAAGCTCTTAATGCTCAAGTCAATCGTGATCGTCTAGAAGAGGTGTTTGCTAAATACGAAGGCATATTGGAACAGACGCCTCCTATGGTTTCTGCTGTGAAATACCAAGGCAAGAAATTGTATGAATGGGCCCGCGCAGGAAAAGATGTTCCCCGCCGGCCGAGAAGAGTGCGTGTTTTTTCCCTTACGCTGGTCGATTTTTACCAAGACGACGATGGTTATCCGCGGGTGTTGTTTGATGTAGTGTGCTCGAAAGGCACTTATATCAGAACGCTTTGTGCTGACATGGGAGAAACCCTTGGGGTGGGCGCTCATATGTCTTATCTACTTCGGACAAAAGCGGGTCCTTTTCCCATTGATAAAACAGTTACGCTAGAGGAACTGAAAAACTTAGCAGAAAAAGGCGATTTAGCCCGGGTGCTTTATCCTCTTGATTACCCCCTAGACGGGATGCTTACCGTGCATCTTACCAATGAACAGTCCGAGTCGATTGTTCACGGTAGATCAGTGCGGATAACCGACTCTGCGAGCTTTGGTGAAATGGCAGATGGAAAGCAGCTGAGACTATACTCAAAGCAGGGTCAGTTTCTTGCGATAGGAGAGAAGAAAGACCAATATATTAAGCCTAAGAAGGTGTTTATCGAGGAGACAGAGCATGAAAACGATTGATTGGAACCCGGAGTACAAAGCTGACAGTAATAATTATACGGCGGCGATTGGCGTATTTGATGGAGTTCACAAGGGACATCAAGTGATCATCAAGACGGTTGTCCAAGACGCCGAAGAATCGGGTGGAGAAAGCATGGTGATTACTTTTGATCCTCACCCCCGAGAGGTTTTGACTAATAAAGCTCAAGTGGTTAAGCAGTTGGCGAGTCCTAGCAGAAAAGAAGAACTGTTTGAAGCCCTAGGGGTGGATGTGATGGTGCGTATTCCTTTTACCCCTTCGTTTGCCTCCTTATCGCCTCAAGATTTCATAAAAAAAGTTTTAGTCGACAGTCTGCAAATTCAGACGATCGCCGTAGGTTATAATTTTCGCTTTGGTCTTCACGGACAGGGCGATGCCGAGGCCTTAGAGGCGCTTGGCGCGCGACACGGCTTGAAAGTCTGTATCTTTCCCGCTTTAGAAATTGATGGCGAAATTGTCAGCAGCACCTTGGTAAGGGAAATCTTAAAGATGGGGGATGTTAAACAAGCAGCTCATTATCTAGGCTATCTTTACCATCTTGAAGGGATAGTGGTCCACGGCGAGAAAAGGGGACGAGCTTTAGGATTTCCGACTGCTAATATTGAAGTTGATGCTGCCCTTATGATGCCGGCCCTGGGGGTCTATGGAGTTTGGGTTTACCATCAAAATAAACGGTATCCAGGTATGGCCAATGTCGGTCTTAGGCCGACATTTAAAGACCATACTAAATCAGAGGTTCGTTTAGAGGTATACATTCTCGATTTTGACTCAGAGATTTATGGAGAGCTGCTTACCATCGAATTTGTTTTTCGCGTTCGCAACGAGAAATCATTCTCCGGTCCCGAAACGCTTGCGGCTCAACTGAAGAAAGACAAAGAAACCATTCGACAAGTCCTGCTGGAATAGACTGGTTGACAACTTTGATTTGTTTACAAAGCATAGTAGGTGTGGTACAATGACATTGTCGATTGGGACAATCGGCGGCAAAGGAGGGATTGCCATGCTGACGATCATCGATAATCATGACGAAGAAATGAAATTGATTGTTCATAAGATATCTTCAATATGTTTGAGTACAGAGTTTCAAGAGCTTTGCCGTGAGCTTGAGGCTGTATATCGACAGTGCAGTATGGATAACCCTACTGCGCAGGCTTTTCAAGATGCGCTTTACTCCATGCTTACAGACGGCGAAGAGGCGGGTTCCCAGCACGTTCAAATGCATTAGGTGCCCTTGCACGAAAACTGTTTGCTCGGTTTGCCGAGTCTCCGACGGCTTACTTGGCTTTCAGGGTTTTAGATTAAGGAGGTGAAGTGCTATGACGCTAAATCCGACGGCGAAACAAGAGATTATCGAAAAGTATAAACTGCACGAACATGATACAGGTTCTCCTGAAGTGCAGATTGCCATACTCAGCGAGAAAATCAGCGATCTTACAGAACATCTGAAGATTCACACCAAAGACCACCATTCCCGGCGTGGATTGTTGAAAATGGTTGGGAAACGGCGGAACTTATTGAAATATCTCCGCAACGAAGACGTGGAGCGTTATCGTAGTTTGATTGCCAAAATCGGTCTTCGACGTTAACAAGGGTGGTTTTCCACTCTTGTTCTTTGTTTGTGATTTTTTTATAAAAAGAGTACGGCTGGAAAACAGCAGGAGGTGCAATGGTATTTGAAACAATTTAAAATTGATTTAGCTGGGCGCGATGTGATCATTGAAACGGGAGAGTTAGCCAAACAGGCCGGCGGGGCTGTTCTTGTTCGGTATGGGGATACGGTGGTACTTTGTACGGCAACCACCTCGAAAGAACCAAGAGAAGGAATGGATTTTCTTCCGTTAACGGTGGATTATGAGGAGAAACTCTATTCTGTGGGCAAAATCCCCGGTGGTTTTATCAAAAGAGAAGGGAGACCTTCGGAAAAAGCTATCCTGGCAAGCCGCTTGATTGATCGGGCGATCCGTCCGTTATTCCCTCAAGGGTATCGAAATGATATACAGGTGATTGCTACGGTTCTTTCTGTTGACCAGGACAACTCACCTGAGGTGGCTGCTTTTATCGGCGCTTCGGCGGCTTTGTGTATATCAGAGATTCCCTTTGCCGGACCCGTGGCTGCCGTGGAGATGGGAATGGCCGACGACGAGCTGGTGGTAAACCCGGATTCAAAGCAAACAGAAGAAGAACTCTTAAGTCTTTATGTAGCCGGAACCAAAGATGCGGTGATGATGGTTGAAGCGGCGGCAAACGAACTTTCAGAAGAGACGGTCTTGGAGGCAATCGGCACGGGCGCTTCAGAAGTAGCTCGACTCTGCCGTTTTATAGAAGACATTAAAGAGGAAATTGGAAAACCCAAAATCGAAGTGCCGCTTTACGCTGTCTCAGAAGAAATGGAAAAACAGATAAGGGATTTTGCCGAAGAAGAGTTAAAACAAGCTATTCATCACGAAGACAAAGCAGAGCGCGAAAAGAAGATGAAAGAGGTAGAGAATAAAGTAACCGAACACTTTTTGGTAGAATATCCGGACATGATCAAAGATATCAAAAGCGTAATTTCTGATTTGGAAAAAGAAATAGTACGAGAATCGATCCTTCACCAAGGTTATCGGCCCGACGGGAGGGCACTGGATGAAGTGAGAACCGTCACCTCTAAAGTAGCTTTTCTCCCCAGAGTTCACGGCAGCGGTTTGTTCACAAGAGGACAGACCCAGATTTTAACCGTGGCTACTTTAGGACCTTTGGGAGATGTGCAGATTCTCGACGGTTTAGGGGAAGAGGAAAGCAAAAGGTATATGCATCATTATAATTTCCCGCCTTATTCAGTGGGAGAATCCCGAATGCTGAGGGGCCCCGGCCGAAGAGATATCGGTCATGGTGCTTTGGCGGAAAGAGCGATACTACCCATGATTCCTGATGAAGAAGAGTTTCCCTACGCGCTTCGGTTGGTCTCTGAAGTGCTCGAGTCGAATGGATCTTCTTCAATGGGCAGTGTGTGCGGCAGTACTTTGGCTTTGATGGACGCGGGAGTGCCTATCAAAGCACCTGTATCGGGTATTGCCATGGGGCTTGTAAAAGACAAGGATAGTGACCGATATAGTGTGCTTACCGACATTCAAGGGATGGAGGACGCTTTAGGTGATATGGACTTTAAAGTAGCCGGAACCCAAAAAGGGATCACGGCTCTTCAGATGGATATCAAAACGCATGGTGTTTCTGCCGAAATACTCAAAGAAGCTTTGGAGCAGGCCAAAGAAGGACGAGAATACATCTTGAATAAAATGCTTGAAGCGATATCCGAACCTAGAGAGGATCTTTCCCAATATGCACCGCGCATTATTACCCACCAGATCGATCCAGATAAAATCCGGGATGTTATTGGTCCGGGCGGGAAAATAATTAACAAGATTATTTCAGAAACCGGCGTAAAGATTGACATCGAAGATGACGGGCGTGTGCTTATTGCCGCGGTGAATACAGATGACGCCGACAAAGCTTTGAGGATGATTGAACGACTCACGCAAGATGTAGAAGTCGGGAAAATCTACACCGGCAAAGTAACCAGATTGATGAATTTCGGTGCTTTTGTGGAAGTACTGCCCGGAAAAGAAGGGCTTGTCCATATTTCGCAGCTTAGCGAAGAAAGAGTAAACAAAGTAGAAGATGTGGTCAATGAGGGCGATGAAGTTATTGTGAAAGTGACCGAAATCGATAAACAAGGCCGCGTAAATCTTTCCAGGAAAGAAGCGTTAAAAGAGTCATCCGGAGAAAAAGAGAAGAAATAAAAAGGATGCATCTATAAAGGAGTATCGATGCGGGTTCTAAGCGGTTAAGCGACTAAGGTGCCGTTTGGAACCTTTTTCGCTTATCTGAGGGGCCAAAAGAGTGTAAGATCAGTTCACAAAGAAAAAACACAGGAAAACGGCCATTAGCTCAAAGAAGACTTAGGTGGGCAGGGGAATATCTTGCGGCAGCCGGTGATTTTTAAAGCTATAAGGATGGTAACTGTTTGCGAAGGGCTTTTTGAGAGACCAGAAAAAAGAACGCCCGGCCTGTGGTGAGGGCGCTCTTTTCTTTGCGGTCTGTTATTAAATCTTTTTTAGTCAGAGACTTTTTACGGCTTGATAGACAGCAGCAGGGGAATCAGTCGTCCAAGGACTTCTATCAAAGTCACCATGCAGTTGGATCTCTGAAAAGCCGGCCTCTTTAAGCCAGGTGGTCATGGTGTCGGAATCGATGGGTATGAGTTTGGTGCGGTCTATATATTTTTTTGGTTTACGGTTGTTTTGAGGGTCAAAAAGGCTTAGATGCGTTGTAAAAAGGATAAGTCCGTTATCGGTCGGCGCGTATTTTCTTTCCAGGCGCAGCGGAGGATCTTCTCTTTCGATTACCGGAAAAAGAAGGGTTCCCTCCGTTAAATACCGGTCAAAGTTCACCAGTTGAATCACGATAAAGCCGCCGGGAAGCAAGATCTCGTTCATTTCGTGAAGTGTTTTCTGCACATCTTCAGCTGAAGTCAAAGCAGCCAGGGAATTGCCGATGCAAAAGACAGAGCCGGTGGGGGAAAAGTGCCTATTTAAGTTTCTCATGTCGCCCGCAACAAAAGAGGCATTGCTAATATTGTTTTGCTGTTGTTTCTTTCTGGCTTCTGCGATCATGCGCCGGTCTATATCGATTCCGGCCGCGTACAAACCCCAGGATGCAAACGCAAGCGTATACTGGCCTGTGCCGCAAGCGACGTCAAGCGTCGACTGTGTCCCTCGTTTTTCGACCTCAGTTTTAAAGAACTGAAGCGCCTTTTGATTGAGGGGAAATAAGTCATCATAATAGGGAGCAAGGCGGGAAAACATGGTCATGATCAACCCTCCTGTTATTGCTTATCCATTAAAACCCAAAAGAAAACTGGCGAAATTGAAATAGATGATGAGGGAAAGAGCATCCACAATAGTGGTAATCAAAGGACTGGCCATAATCGCCGGGTCTACATCCACCTTTTTGGCCACAATGGGTAAAATGCCGCCTATGATCTTGGCCATCATCACAGTAGCCAGCAGGGTCACACTGACGATAAAGGCAATATCGGTGGGGTACCCCTCCAAATAGGCAATTCGTAAGAAGTTAAGCACAGCTAATCCGATTCCCACCATTAAGCTGACCATCAATTCTTTGCGAATCACCCGAAAAACATCTTTCATCTGTATCTCGCCTAAAGCCATTCCCCGGATAATGAGAGTAGAAGATTGGGCTCCGGCATTTCCGCCAGTGTCCATCAGCATGGGAATGAAAGCGGCGAGCAAGACAATGGTCTGCAGAATATCTTCAAAATGACGGATGATATTGCCGGTGAACGTGGCCGAAATCATCAGCACTAACAGCCAGGTTATTCTTTGTCTGGCCAGAATGGGAACGCTGGCTGTTAGATATTCCGCGGTTGGTTTTTGCAGAGCACCCATTTTATGAAAGTCTTCAGTGTTTTCTTCTTCAATGACATCGACTATGTCGTCGATGGTAATGATGCCGACCAAGCGGGTTTCTTTATCGGTGACCGGCAGGGCCAAAAAGTCGTACTTCTTAAATACTGTCGCAATGTCTTCTTGGTCCTCGTGAGTAGACACCGAAATGTATTCTCTGGTCATGATGTTTTCAATCGTTTCTTCGTCATCGGCCACCAAAAGCTCTCTAAGAGATAAGATTCCTTCTAGCTTTCGATTGGCATCAACGACATAAAGAGTGTAGATCGTCTCTTTGCTGAGACAGGTTTTGCGGATGTAATTGAGGGCTTCTTCGACAGTCATTTTTTTCTTCAGATCCACATACTCAATGGTCATCAAGCTGCCGGCAGAGTAGTCCGGATAGGCCAAAAACTGATTGATCACGTGTCTTTCCCGGTCCGGTGTGTTACTTAGAATCCGTTTGACGATATGGGCAGGCACTTCTTCTAGAAGGTCAATTTTATCATCTAGATAAAGATCTTCCATGAGTTGTTCTAGTTCTTTTTCATTAATCTGCCCGCTCAATTCGCTTTGGATTTTCGACGGTAAAAAAGAGAAAACCTCCACGGCGGTATCTTTGGGCAGTAAGCGAAAGAAGAGCAGGGTATCTTTGGGTGACAGCTCTTCCATGAGTTCTGCTATGTCGGCGGGGACATATTGTTCCGACTTTTTTTTGAATGTGCGGTAATCTTTTTTGTAAAACAGCTCGAGTAAAGGATGTTGCTCCACTGCATGTCGCCTCCTTCAGCTGCCAATCACCTGAGGAATCGAAAGATTCTGTGATGAAAGGATTTGATAGTATTGTAAATACATAATGGAACCGGACTTTGATCTATGTCCATTTCATCACTCCCTTCCCGACATGCAGGGCATATAAGCTGAAAAATCATAAGAACAGGTGGTGGTTAGTTGAAAAATGCAAGGTGATGCCAATCGATATATTTGGTGACAGATCTTTGCTAAAAGGAAAAAGAAAAAGACGCCAAATATGCTAGTCTTGTGAATTTCTTTCTTAAGTATAATATAGTTTTATGGGCTTGGCAAGAATCGGCGAGTAATGATATAGTGTTTTTATAGGTCTTTTTTCACATTCACAACCTGTCATCAATGAGGCTTAAGACAGGAGACAAAATAGCGCGGTGGAGGTAGAGGTCATTGGATGAGCGAGTTGTTCGCATAAAAAAAATGTCAGATCAGCTAAAGGGATTGCCCAAGTATGCAACTTCGGGGTCGGCTGGCATCGATTTGCAGGCCTGCCTTTTTGAACCTCAAGTCATACTTCCCGGTAAGACTGCGAAAATTCCCACGGGGATTGCTGTTCAGATGCCGAAGAAAGATATGGTCGGATTTGTTTTTGCTCGAAGCGGGCTTGCTTTTCGGCAGGGAATTTCCTTGGCAAACGGCGTAGGAGTGATTGACAGCGACTACACCGGCGAGATTGGTTGTCTGCTGCACAACCACAGTGAATACCCCTTCACCATTGAACCCGGAGATCGAGTGGCGCAGCTGGTGTTTTGCTCCATTCATAAAGTTCGTTTTGAAGTATGCGAGGAACTGGCTGATACCGACAGAGGGTCGGGGGGTTTTGGATCAACCGGGCTTTCAGACCATCCAGGAAAGAACGGAACAAACAACGGATAGAAATAAAGGGCTCTTGCAGACAATTAGCAAGCACAGAGGAGGATGAGTATGAAAGGATTACATGTGGCAGTGGTGGGGGCTAGCGGAGCCGTGGGGCGTGCTATGCTTAAGGTTATGGAGGAAAAAGATTTCCCGGTGGCCAAGATCACTTTGCTGGCTTCAAAAAGGTCAGCAGGTTCTGTATTATATTACAAAGGAGAAAAGCAGGTTGTGTCAGAACTTAAAGAAGAGAGCTTTCAAGGAGTCGACCTGGCGTTATTTAGTGCGGGTAGTTCTGTCAGCCAAACATTCGCCCAAAGCGCGGTCGATCAAGGGGCGGTTGTCATTGATAATTCAAGTGCTTTTCGCATGAACCAAGATGTGCCGCTGATCGTACCGGAAGTGAACCCGGATGCTGTTACAGACCATCACAGGCTTATTGCCAATCCAAACTGCTCTACGATCCAAATGGTGGTGGCCTTAAAGCCGATCTATGATGCGGTGGGGATCGAGCAGGTGGTGGTATCGACTTATCAATCCGTGTCGGGCGCAGGGAACAAAGCTGTAGAGGAGCTAAAAGAACAGACACAGGCTTTGTTAGACGGCAGCTCTAACGAACCTGTGAATTTCCCCCATCCTATTGCGTTTAATATTATTCCCCACATTGACGCCTTTTTGGAAAACGGGTACACCAAAGAAGAAATGAAAATGGTGGATGAAACGAAAAAAATATTTGCTGATCAGGATATCCGTGTGTCCCCCACGGCCGCAAGGGTTCCGGTTATGATAGGGCACTCAGAATCCATTTACATTAAAACAAAAGCTCCCATAGAGGTAAAAGAGGCGGTGAAGATCTGGGATAGCGCCCCCGGAGTGGCGGTCATTGATGATGCAAAGCAAAATCAATATCCCCTGCCCATTGAAGCTGCCGGTCGGGACGAAGTGTTGATTGGACGCATCCGCAAAGATTTGCATGAGGAAAAAGCGCTCAACTTCTGGGTTGTTGCGGATAATTTGCGAAAAGGAGCCGCCACCAACGCTGTACAGATTGCCGAACTGATAATAAAGAAAGAGCGGGTTTAAATCGGGAGGGAATGATCGATCGTGTCGATAGAAGAGATAGCAGCAGAAATCAAAGACTGTAAACGCTGCTCTCTATGGGAAACAAGAAACCGTGCCGTCCCTGGCCGAGGGGATGTTCACGCAGAGATCATGATGATCGGAGAAGCGCCCGGTAAAAAAGAAGACGAACTTGGAATGCCGTTTACCGGAGCCGCCGGGCGAATACTTGATGAAATGCTGGCCCAGGCCGATTTAAAGCGCGATGAGATATTTATCACCAGTGTTATCAAATGCAGACCCCCTAAAAACAGAAATCCTAAAGCCGAAGAGCTTTTGGCCTGCGGGACTCATCTGAAAAAGCAGGTTTCATCGATAAAACCCAAAATTATCTGTATTTTAGGAAATGTGGCGTTGCATATGCTTATTGAACCGAATCTGCCCATCGGTTCGGTCCGCGGTCGGATTTTAAAAAAGGAACACCAGCGGTATTATCCTGTTTATCATCCGGCGGCTGTACTGTACAATCGAAACTTAGAAGAAGTTTTGAGAAAGGATTTTGAAGCCCTGCCAAAACTTGTCAATGGCATAAGGTAGTCTTGTTTTTGTTGCTTGTTCAGGACATGAGGGTTGTGTATAATGAGGTTAGAATGAAGAGTAAGGAAGAAGAATATGGTATTGATTACGGGAGAGTGGTTATATTGACAGAGAAACAGACATTAAGAATCATCCCTTTAGGGGGAGTAGCGGAAGCTGGGAAAAATATGACGGCTCTGGTTATGGGAGAGGACATATTAATTATTGATGTGGGTCTTGCTTTTCCCGATGAAGAATTGTTGGGAATCGATGCTGTAATTCCCGATTTCAGTTATCTTGTGGAACACAAAGACAAGATCAAGGGGATTATTTTAACGCATGGTCACGAGGATCATATAGGCGGCGTGCCTTATTTGCTGGAAGAATTCAAAGCTCCCATCTACGGGACCAAACTTACGCTGGGTCTTTTAGCCTCGAAGCTTCAAGAACATAAGATGGACTCATCCGAATTGGACCTGCATGAAGTAAAGCCTAGAGGTGAAGTCGATATTGGTATTTTTCAAGTGGAGTTTATTCGTGTCAACCACAGCATTGCCGATGGGGTGGGACTGGCGATCAAGACTCCGTTGGGCATGGTTGTCCACAGCGGGGATTTCAAATTCGATCATACTCCGGTGGATCGGGAAGTGATCGACCTTCATAGGTTTTCTGAGTTGGGAGAAAAAGGCGTGCTCGTCTTTTTGTCCGACTCCACCAATGCTGACCGGCCTGGATACACCGAATCGGAGCAAGTGGTGGGAGAAAATCTGCAGGAAATTTTCCGAGAAGTAAAGGGAAGGATTATTTTAACCACCTTTGCTTCCAATGTGCATCGAATTCAACAGGCTTTGGAAGCGGCGGCTTTAAGTGGTCGCAAAGCCGTGGTGGTAGGACGCAGTATGATACATTCGATGCAAATAGCCATTGATTTAGGTTATCTTAAGGTACCCGACGATCTTTTGATGGTAGAAGAAGTAAAAGATGAAATCGAAAGCGAGCATTGTATGGTTTTGACTACCGGCGTACAGGGAGAACCCATATCCGCTCTGACAAAAATTGCTTTTAACGAGCATGAAAGCATTCGCATCCGAGAGAAAGATACCGTGGTTTTGGCGGCAACTCCGATCCCGGGGAATGAAAAACTTGTTACCCAAACGGTCGACGGTCTGCAAAAGCAGGGAGCCAAAGTCATTTATGAGGCTGATTCAGGTGTGCATGTGTCGGGACATGCAAGTAAAGAGGAATTAAAGACCATGTTAAACCTGGTGAAACCCCGCTATTTGATCCCCATACACGGCGAATACCGTAAGCTTGTTCACTTAGCCGATTTGGCGCAAGGACTCGGTATTCCAAGAGAGCGCATTTTTATTACAGAGCCCGGAGATGTACTGGAATTTACATCCGAAGGGGCCACCGCATCAGGGAAAATAGCAGCCGGAAAAGTTTTGGTGGACGGTCTCGGGGTTGGTGATGTGGGCAATGTTGTTCTTCGCGACCGCAGGCAGTTATCACAGGACGGCATTTTGATTGTTACCTTGACGTTGGATAAAAAAGGGAATATTAAAACAGGTCCGGAGATGATGTCCCGCGGGTTTGTCTATGTGCGGGAGTCAGAGGAGTTGATCGAAGAAGCCAAAGAAAAAGTCAGCCGGGCTTTAGAAAAACACGAAGGGAAAACGACCGATTGGAGTACATTGAAAACAACGGTCCGGGATGTGTTAGGGAAATTTCTGTATGAAAAAACCCGCCGCCGGCCCATGATTTTGCCCGTTATTATGGAGATGGAAAAGAAATGACCGCTGCGGCGGTTTTTCTTTTCAATGCATACTTGAGTGTGCAACCGAACAGGATTTGACTTAAAAATGCAGAATTGACAGGCAGCAGAGGTGATAAAATGGCTACGAGTGACAGACAAATTAAGAAAGGGACGCGCATGGAAATTGGCGGCATTGGTGTGATTGTTTTGGCGCTGCTTTGTGCTGTGGCTCTTTGGCGGGAACCGGAAGGATTGTTTGGAGAAACACTGCTTCGGGTCATTTATGTTCTTTTTGGTTCGGCAGCTGTCATCTTTCCGGTTGTTTTAGCTGTTTGTGGAGTAGCCATGATGTTTCGCCATGACCGGCGCTTGAAAGAATCAAAATTGGTGGGTTACATTCTACTAGGCTTGTCGCTGTTATCTTATCTTCATTTGCCGGTAGCGTCGGGAGACGAATTGGTGTCAGGTTTGTACGGTATGGGCGGCGGTGTGGTCGGAGGCGCTCTTGTTTGGGCGGCAAGAACTCTTTTCGGGGCGCTGGGTCTGCGCATTCTTTTAAGTGCGGCTGCTTTAACCGGATTCTTGCTGGTAACAGAGGTTTCTTTGGCCAAAGGATTTTTGTCTTTTAAGAAAAAAGCAAGCCAGAAATTAAAGAAAGGCAAAGAAAAAGTGTTGTCTTTTATCTACAGCGGCCAAGAAGCAAAGAAATCAGATCGTTCACAGGGACAAAAAACTGCCCGGCAAAAGAACAACGAAAAAAGCCTAGACGGCAAACCATACCCTCAGGAGGGAGACTCTGCCGAATCGAAACCAAATGGACAAAAGTCGATCCTTGAGTCGATAAGCCCTGATCCATCCAAAAAACAAACCTTAAAGCAAGAATCTATAAAGTCAGAACAGAAAACCAAAAAAGAGAGCGGCCAGCCGGCCGAGGAGCAAGAACCGCAAAGTTACTCGCCGGAAAACAGCGGGGACAAAAAGCCTATAAAGTACCGGCTGCCTAGTTTGTCCTTGCTGCAGCGGACCTCCTCTTCAAAAAGTCAGGGAAAAAAAAGAAGGCCGAAGGACCAAAGCCGTTTGCTGGAAGACACATTGGACAGTTTCGGTGTTCAAGCCGAGGTCATCGATGTGAGCCACGGACCCGTGGTCACAAGATACGAGCTGCATCCGGCTGCCGGAGTGAAAGTAAGCAGGGTGTTGAATCTAGCGGATGACCTAGCCTTGAGCCTGGCCGCAACAGATGTTCGCATCGAGGCGCCCATTCCCGGCAAAGCGGCCATTGGCATTGAGGTTCCCAATGAAGAAATCAATATGGTTTCTCTGCGGGAAGTATTAGAAACCCTTCCTTTTCAAGAAACAGACTCAAAACTTGCGGTCGGATTAGGCAAGGACATTGCCGGCTCTCCGGTGGTGACTGATTTAGGGAAGATGGTGCATTTGCTTGTTGCCGGTGCCACCGGCTCAGGTAAAAGTGTATGCATGAACACGATCATCGGCAGCCTTCTTTTCAAAGCCAAACCGGACGAAGTAAAACTTTTGATGATCGACCCCAAAGTAGTGGAACTGAGCAATTACAACGGCATCCCCCATTTGGCCGCTCCCGTGGTCACCGACCCTAAAAAAGCGGCGGGTGTTTTGAAATGGGTTGTGCAGGAAATGGAGAACCGGTATTCGCTTTTTGCCAAAACCGGGGTAAGAGAGATAAGCAAATACAACGATATGATCAAAGAAAAGAATCAGGAAAAGGACAGCGAAGAGGAAAAAGAGGCCATTCTTCCCTTCATGGTGGTGATCATCGACGAATTGGCGGATTTGATGATGGTGGCTGCTGTGGAAGTGGAAGATGCCATTTGCCGATTGGCCCAAATGGCTCGGGCGGCCGGCATCCATTTGGTAGTAGCCACGCAGCGGCCGTCGGTGGATGTGGTGACCGGCCTTATAAAAGCGAACATTCCTTCCCGGCTTTCTTTTTCGGTATCCTCCCAGGTTGATTCCCGCACCATTTTGGACATGAGTGGCGCAGAAAAACTGCTGGGCAGAGGCGACATGCTTTTCCTTCCTTCCGGAGCGTCGAAACCACTGAGGATCCAGGGAGCGTACATCGGGGAAAAAGAAATCGACAAGGTGGTTTCTTTTTGGAAAGAGCAGGATACGCCTGATTATAATCCGGATATCATCAACACGGATGAAGCGATGGCATCCGCTGCCCAACACCACGAAGACACATTATTTCCCAAAGCGGTTGACTTGATTTTAAATGCCGACCAAGCTTCGATTTCTCTTCTGCAGAGAAGGCTGCATATCGGCTACACGAGAGCCGCCCGTCTCATTGATATGATGGAAGACAGAGGCATTGTCGGCAAACACGAAGGGAGTAAACCCCGGGAGATTTTAATCACCCCCGAGCAGTGGGAGGCGCAAGCCAGCGAGGAAGGGGGAGGAGAGTAGATGAAAATCGATCTAAACTGCGACATGGGCGAAAGTTTTGGTCCGTATACCATGGGCCGTGACCAAGAAGTGCTGCCGTATGTAACATCGGTGAACCTGGCCTGCGGTTTCCACGGAGGAGACCCCATGGTGATGGCTAAGACGGTCAAGCTTGCCAAAAAAGCAAAAGTAAACATCGGGGCTCATCCGGGCTATCATGACCTGCAGGGGTTTGGCAGAAGAAAAATTACGATGGCCCCTGATGAAGTAACGGCGTTGATTCTTTATCAGCTAGGGGCCCTGGATGGCTTTTTGCGGCGTGAGGGGGAGCGAATAACTCACGTCAAACCCCATGGAGCTTTATACAACCAAGCGGCGGTTGATGCTAAACTAGCCTGGGCTGTGGCCCGTGCCGTCAGGGATTTTGATGACCGGGCGATTTTGGTAGGCCTTTTTGGGTCGGCTCTTATAAAAGAGGGTAAGCGGGCAGGTCTTGATGTGGCCCGCGAGGCTTTTTTAGACAGGCATTATCAAAAAGACGGGACTTTAGTCCCGAGAAGCCAGCCCGGGGCTGTCCTAGAGGACCCTGAGCAGGCGGCCGCACGAGCCGTCAAAATGGTTGGCGAGGGAAAAGTTGTTTCTTATGAGGGGCAAGACTTGCCGCTTTCTTGCGATACCATCTGCATTCACGGGGATACCCCTCAGGCTGTGCAGATGGCAAAAAGGGTTTTTCAAACACTGCTCAAAAACGACATCCGTGTCCGTCCCATGAGAGCCAATGGATGAGGTGGAGGTATTTTGATGGCAGAGCCAATTTTTCAATGTGCCGGAGATCAAGGAATTGTGGTCGAATACGGACAAGAAATCGATCCTCTCATTCACCGTCAGGTAATGGGACTGTACCATAAGCTCAAACACGACAACCCGCCGTGGCTGATTGAAGCCATTCCTACTTATCGATCGTTGCTAGTGCTTTTTGCACCGGAGCAGACCCAGGGAGAAGATCTGATCGCGGAGCTAAAAGAGTTGGGAAAGCTAGCAAAAGATTATAAGGGCGATGAAGTGGGACGGCAAATGGAGATCCCTACGGTGTATGGTGGGGAAGAAGGTCCGGATTTAGACGAGGTGGCTTCGCTTACCGACTTAGATCCCGAAGAAGTCACAGAGATCCATGCCGCAGGGAAGTACATCGTTTACATGCTGGGTTTTACGCCCGGTTTCCCCTATTTGGGGGGAATGGATAAACGGATTGCGGCTCCCCGTTTACCTTCGCCCCGCACCGAGATACCGTCCGGGTCCGTCGGCATTGCGGGGCCGCAAACAGGGGTATACCCTCAAAAAAGCCCCGGGGGTTGGCGGATCATCGGGCGCACCCCCCTCACTTTATTTGATCCTAAAAAGGATCCGCCCGCTTATCTTCAGCCGGGAGATCAAATCACCTTCAAACCGATTACGCGCCAGGAAGCGGACCAGATGAGCAAAACCCAAAAGAGCGTAATAAGCCGGGAAAAAAAAGATAACGGCAAGGAGGCAGCGGCGCTGATTAAACAGCCGGGGATGCTCACTACCGTTCAAGATAAAGGTAGGTGGGGGTATCAGCATCTAGGGGTGCCGACGGCCGGAGCCATGGATCGTCTGGCCCTGCACATCGGGAATATCCTAACGGGCAATCACCAGGGAGCCCCGGCTTTGGAAATGACAATGACAGGGCCAAAGATCTATTTTTATAAAGACTGTGTTATCGCTGTAACCGGGGCAGATCTTGGTCCGTGTGTAAACGGCCGGGAAATCCCCATGTGGACTAGTCTAAAAGTTGCTGCGGGTTCGGTGGTTCATTTTTCAGGGAGGAAAAACGGCTGCCGGGGATATCTTTCTTTGGCGGGCGGCCTAAAAGTACCGACGGTCATGGGAAGTTCGTCAACGTACTTGCGAGGTTCTTTCGGCGGGCTGCAAGGGAGAGCCTTAAAGGCCGGGGATGAAATCACTTTGAGCAGAGGCCGCCCTTGTCTCATTGGAGCCGTTGCCCCTAAAGGACTTTTTGAATATCTTGATGAAAAAAGCAAACTTCAGGTGGTTTTGGGTCCTCAGGAGGATTATGTAAGCGCAGAAAGTTTAAAGACCTTCTTTTCATCAACGTACACGGTGTCGCCTCAGGCTGATCGCATGGGCTATCGTCTAGACGGCCCGAAATTAGAGCACGCCAGGCCCCCTGATATTATCTCGGACGGGATATGCCCCGGTGCGGTACAAGTGCCCGGGCACGGCGCGCCGATTGTGATGACGGCTGATCGACAGACAACCGGCGGGTATCCGAAAATAGGCGCCGTGACAAGCCTGGGATTATCTTCTTTAGCGCAGCGTATTCCCGGAGATGCGGTCAGCTTTGAGGAGGTCTCCTTTGCCCAAGCCCTCAAAGCTTATAAAGACAAAGAAGATGAGTTAGCTCAATGGCGGCGCGACCTAGAAGAAAAGCTGAAAAACAAAGGCAAGACATGGCGGTTGACGATTGACGGTCATACCCATCAGGTCATGATCGGCAAAAGTGAGTAGGCGTTTAGGGGGGACATCATGAATCAGAAAAAATTCGGTTTCCTCCGCTTTATTAATCTCAGCTTGTATCTTGGTATCATTGTTGTTATCGCCATCGGGATGAGTTTTTTCGTTGGCCGTTTTGTGGTGGAAACCTATCAGTTGAGCGAAATGGTTTTTGTGGCCATTATGGCTTTGGGCGCGTTTGTAGGGTTTGCGGTTATTATCAAGAAGTTAATTGATATCGGGCGTGAATAAGCATAAACGAGGAGGGGAAAACATGTACTGGAAAAAAGCAGGGAAAAGAAACACAGAGAACACGATTGATCTCGCTACCGCAAAAGCGAAAGAGTACGGCATCAACCATGTGGTTGTCGCTTCGAATTCGGGGGAGACGGCCGCCCATCTTAAGGACTGCGGACTTGAAGTGACTTGCGTCACTCACCAGATCGGATTTAAAGGACCCGGGATCGACGAGATGAGCGAAGAGAGGCGTAAAGAACTCAAGGAAGCCGGATTAAATGTGCTGACGACCACCCATTTATTTGCCAACATTGAAAGGGCTGCCACCAGTAAATTTGGCGGCATTTATGTGGGCGGGCTTGCCTCCCACACATTGAGAATGTTTGGCGAGGGCATGAAAGTTTGTGTGGAAATTGCGGTTATGGCTCTTGATGCCGGGATGATTCCCCACGGGGAAGAGGTCATTGCTATCGGTGGGTGGGCCAGAGGAGCCGACACGGCCGTGGTGATTGCACCGGCTCACTCTCATGAGTTTTTCAACACCGAAATCAAAGAAGTTCTGTGTAAGCCCCGCGAAAAAAAGACATAAGCTAAAAAAAGGGTAACCTCCTATTTTCAGCAGGAGATTTCTCTTGAAAAGAGAACTAGTAGCACTTAATTTATTTTAGGAGGTAATGAAATGACCAAAGTTTTAAAAGGCGGATGTTTAATTGACGGCAACGGCAGTCTGCCCGTTGAAAACGCAGTTATTGTGATTGAAGAAGAACGGATTAAAGAAGTGGGCTGTGCAGACAGTATCGAAATACCCGAAGGGGCCGAAGTGGTTGATATGACCGGCAAGACAATCATGCCGGGCATGATTGACTGCCATGTGCATATTGGTTCCGGAGGAGAGGCCAGCTCAGAGCTGCAAAACTTAAAAGAGCTGATTCCCTATAAAGCATTAAAAGCAACTACTCACGCCAAGAAGGCTTTAGACGCCGGGGTGACTGCCCTTCGCGATATGGGGGAAGTAGGTTATATTGATGTGGCGGTGAAAAAGGCCATCACGGCGGGACTGTATGCAGGCCCGAGGCTGATGGTCAGCGGACACGGGCTTTCCATTACGGGTGGACACGGAGATGCCCATTTTATCCCGGAGGTGCAGGTGACTTCCAAAGTAGGCGTCGTTGACGGAGCGGATGCGGCTAGAAAGGCAGCTAGAGAACAAATCAAACACGGGGCCGATGTTTTAAAACTATGTGCGACCGGCGGGGTTATGTCCGAAGGCACCGAACCCGGAGCGCAACAGCTGACCTATGAAGAAATGAAAGCGGCCATTGATGAGTTCAAGAAGCTTGGGAAAGCTTCGGCGGCGCATGCCCAGGGCACCCAAGGCATCAAAGAAGCTATTCGGGCCGGCATCTCGTCGATTGAGCACGGATTTTTCCTGGATGAAGAGGCTATTCAAATGATGCTGGACCGAGACGTCTACCTGGTCCCCACTTTAACAGCCGTCCACGGGATTGTGACCCACGGGGTAGAAGCCGGTATACCGGAATACGCCGTCAACAAAGCTAGGAAGGCGCAGGAAGCTCATATTGACTCTTTTAAAAGAGCCAAAGCGGCCGGAGTGAAAATTGCCATGGGGACCGATGCCGGCACGCCTTTTAATTACCACGGGGAAAATGCCCAGGAGCTTGCTTTGATGGTAAAAGCAGGGATGTCAGAGATGGAAGCCATCGTGGCTACCACCAAAACAGCCGCCGAACTTCTGCAAATGGAAAAAGACATCGGTACAATAGAAAAGGGGAAATACGCTGATGTGATTGCCGTTGAAGGCAGCCCCTTGGATGACATCACTTTGCTTGAGAATGTAGAGTTTGTCATGAAAGGCGGAGAAATGGTCTAACCTTTGTTCTTCAATGAAGAGATACGGCATCATATGTCTTTTTTCATATGGTGCCTCCTCTTTGTCATTTTCCAGGCCCGGCGGGAGGTTTGATTATGGAAAAAGAAGTGATTCTCAAATCAGGTAGGGAAGTCATGCGAAAAGAGGCTGAAGCTTTAGAAAATATGGCCGACAGGTTAGATGATGCCTTTTGTGAAGCCGTCAACGCCATCTGTGCTTCTAAAGGGCGGGTGATCGTATGCGGTGTGGGTAAATCCGGTCTCATTGGTAAAAAAATTGCCGCTACCTTGGCCAGTACCGGGACCCCGGCTTTCTTTTTGCACGCGGCGGAGGCTCTGCATGGGGACTTGGGCATGGTGACCAAGGAAGATGTGCTCATCTTAGTCTCCCACAGCGGGGAAACCCCGGAATTATTGGCAGTTCAAACAGCGCTTACAGAATTGGGGGCTTTGGGGATCGCCATTGTCGGAAAACCGTCCACATCGATAGGGGAAAAAGCTCAAATTGAGCTTGTAACCGGGGTTTGCCAGGAGGCGGACCATTTAAATCTTGCCCCTTCCAACAGCACTACTGCGGCCCTGGTTATGGGAGACGCCTTGGCTTTGGTATTATCCAAACGACATGATTTCAGTCGCGATGATTTTGCCCGCTGCCACCCGGGCGGCAATTTAGGGGCCGTCTTGCACCGGGAAAGAAGGGAGCGGTGACATTGAGTACAGAAAAAAGAGTGCCTCGAATTACGGTGATAGGCAGTCTTGTTTTTGATTTGGTGGCCAGAGTCGATCAACGCCCCAAACAAGGCGAAACCAGGATTGGGCACGATTTTGGCATGTTTCCCGGGGGCAAAGGAGCCAACCAAGCCGTGCAGGCGGCGAGATGCCGGGCGGATGTTCACATGGTCGGTAGGGTGGGCGATGATTTTTTCGGCAAGGAACTTATCCAGAGTTTAGAAAATTGCGGCGTGAATATTAGCCGGGTGAAGACAGATAAAACCACGACAACGGCTGTTGGCTGCATCATTGTGGATGATAGTGGCGATAATAGCATCGTGGTAGTGCCGCAGGCTAATATGAAGTGCACCAAAGAGGATGTGGACGAAGCACTTGAGGTGCTTCAAGAATCCGATCTTTTGCTGCTGCAGTTAGAGATCCCCCTGGAGGTCATCGACTACGCTGCCAAAAAAGCCTGTGAGTTAGACTGTCGGGTCATTTTGAATCCGGCTCCTGCTGCTTTGCTGCCGGAGGATTTATTATCTTGTGTGGACTATTTAACACCCAACGAGTCTGAGCTTGAAATACTCACTCAAAAAACACTAAAGACTGAAAAAGACATAGAATCGGCCGCCAAGTCTTTATTAGAGCACGGCTTAAAGGCCGTGATTGTCACTTTGGGGGAAAAAGGTGCTTGTCAAGTAACCAATCAGGGAGTTTTATATCATCCGGCCTTTAAAGTAAAAGCTGTTGATACGACAGGGGCCGGTGATGCCTTCACCGGAGCCTTGGCTGTGCAATTGGCCGAAGGGAAAAGGCTGGAAGAAGCCATACAAACAGCCAATGCCGCCGGAGCGGCGGCTGTCGTAAAAAAAGGGGCGCAGCCTTCTTTGGCCTGCTTGGAGGACATTGAATTTTTTCTTTCTGAGCAGAGCAAATAGGTCAGCCGACGGCAAAGAAGATTTGCTGAAAGTGTAAAAAATGTCTGCGCAACTTTCTTAGAGAAAGGAGCACGCTGATGAAAAACAAGAGAATCCAGTGTTGGTTGCTTTTGCTGATGATGGTCATGCTGTTTGGCGGCTGCGGTTTTTTTACCCAGGATCAAGAAGCCGTCGATCCTAATAAGGCAGAAGAGAACAACGAGGGGCCGGTTGAGCAGGACAAAGTGGAGTTAGTCCTCTATTTTGCCGATGACATGGGTGAATATCTGCATCCTGAGGTGCGGGAAGTCGTCTTAAACGGAAGCACCCCCGCCGAGATGATTGTTAGGGAACTGATTGACGGCCCGAAAAAAGATAGTTTGTTTTCTCCGATTCCCAAAACAACGGAGTTGCTCGGGCTTAAGATAAGCGACAGGACAGCCGAGGTGAATTTCTCGCGGGACATTCAGACAGACCACGCCGGGGGAACAGCAAGCGAAGTGTTTACGATCTATTCTATTGTCAACAGTCTCACTGAAATGGAAGAGATCGATCGCGTTTGGATTTTAGTGGAAGGAGAGGCCGTTGAAAGTCTGGCCGGACATGTTATTATCAGAGAGCCTTTAGAGAAAAAGGAAAGACTCACTGCGCCGCGCTAGCCTCAACTAAGGCAGTCATGTCTCAAGTTTTGAGTTGACTTTCCCCGAGGTTTGGGGTACGCTCCTAAGTAGAAAAGAGAAAGAGGTGCAGAGCGATATGTGGAACCGTGATATTGGGGTAGATCTGGGAACGGCCAATTCCCTTGTTTACAGCAAGGGCCGGGGTATTGTGATCCAAGAGCCTTCCGTGGTGGCGTTTAACAAAGACAGCAACCAAATCTTAGCCGTGGGCGAAGAGGCCAAATTGATGATTGGGCGAACGCCGGGTAACATCGTGGCCGTCAGACCCCTTAAAGACGGAGTGATTGCTGATTTCGATATTGCGCGGGTGATGTTGCAAAGTTTCATAAAAAAGTCGATGGGCTCCGGTCGAAAATATAGATGGGCAAAACCCAGGGTAGTGGTGGGTATCCCCAGCAGCATTACCAATGTAGAGAAAAAAGCCATCATCGACGCGGTTATTCAAGCCGGGGGAAAAGAGGCTTTTTTGATTGAAGAGCCTGTGGCCGCTGCCATTGGCGCGAAGCTTCCCATTATCGAACCGATCGGCAACATGATTGTGGATGTGGGTGGAGGCACCACCGATGTGGCTGTCATTTCATTAGGCGGTATTGTTGTGAACAATTCTTCCAAGACGGCCGGCAACGAAATGGATGAGGCTATTGCCCGCTACATTAAAAACAAACACAATTTACTTATCGGTGAGCGGACCGCCGAAGACATCAAAGTGAAAATCGGGTCTGCGGTGGCCCTCGAAGAGGAAGTGACCTTATCCGTATCCGGTCGTGATTTGGCCAACGGACTTCCCAAAACAATCACCATCGAAGGGGCAGAATGTTATTTGGCCCTGCAGGATGCGGTGGGACAGATTGCGGATGTTGTCAAACAGACCATCGAAAACTGTCCGCCGGAACTAGTCTCCGATATTCTTGAGCACGGGATTGTTTTAGCCGGGGGGGGAGCTCTGCTAAAAGATTTAGATGTGATGTTGGCAGAAGAGACGGGTGTTCCGGTCATGGTTGCCGACAATGCACTAACCGCCGTAGTGGAGGGGACCGGGTTGGCTTTAGAAGAATTAGAATTGTATAAAGACATGTTGAGGGACCGAAGAAGCGAAAGCGGTTAAGAATAGGCCCACCAGGGTCTTTCTTTATGATGGGACCCTCCGGATTTATGTTTTTTATCTGCCCATCCAGACAGACAGATGCATCCTTAACCGGTTTTTTGATTTTGTCTGCACAGATGATGAAGGCAAATTATCACGGTTTAAGAAGAACAGGAGCGCTGGTTATGGAAGAGTTGAGAGTCCTTCTTGGCGGCGGACGCGCAGAAATCGAAATCAAAAAGTCAAAATTTCTCTGTGAGGTTTGCCCGGTCAGCAGTGAAGAGAAAGCCAAAAAGATCATTGCCAAGGTACAGGGCGAACACAAAAAAGCCGATCATCACGTGTATGCCTATCTGATCGGGCTCGATCCTATCGTGCAGCGTTTTAGCGATGACGGTGAACCAAAAGGAACAGCGGGCAGGCCGATTCTCGAAGTGATACGAAAAGAAGGGCTGTGTAATACGCTGGTGGTGGTGGCGCGCTATTTCGGTGGGATCAGGCTGGGCGCCGGCGGTCTAACAAGAGCTTACAGTGAAGCAGCCAGAAAAGGCATTGAGTCGGCCGGCACCAGAGTAAGGAAAACAGTGGTCGAACTTGAGCTCGTTTTACCCTACGACATGATGGACCAAGTTCTTCATATCGTGGAGCAAAAGAAAGGGCTTATAAAGAAAGAGCGGTTTGCCGAGGTGGTATGCTTGGCAGTCGAGATAGAAAAAATCCAAGAAAAGACGTTTTTGCATAAACTAAAAGAAGTGTCCGGGGCAAGAATTCAATCCGTCCGTCTAGGCGAACATCTTCGTTAAATACTATAAAACGGCAAGACAGAAATGTTGAGGTTGAAAAGGAAATCAAGCAAAAATGGAGAAGCAAAAAAAAGTTGCATTGAAACTGACACTTTATTTTCCCGGCGGGAGGTGGAAATTTTGCGTGTGAAGGTGAAAGCTTTTGGAAGTCTTTATCAATGGCTGCCTGATGATCAAAGCAAGGCATACATTGAACTGCCGGATGATGCAAAAGTAGAAGATCTTATATCTTCTCTGCGCATCCCGAAAAAGGAAGTCTGGTTTGCCGCCGTAAACGGAGAGCGGGCGCAAGATGATCAGGCTCTTTCAGAAGGGGATGAAGTCAGTTTATACAGTCCGGTGGGCGGTGGATAGAGAAAATGAGTTTTTTGTGCTTGAGAATCGCTATAATAAGGAGTGGAATGTGAATGGCGGAGATTGTGCGTGGCTTTAAGACGTTAAAGAAAGGACAGATTCAATTTGGTATTGCACTAGCGGTATGCATCACCGCGGTCATTTATTTGGTGATTACACTTAGGGGTTGGCCGAGATTATTGGCCATCATTCCTTTTGCGGGGAGTTTGTTTTCCCTTCGGCTTTTTGCAGGGTATTCATCAGGTCTGAACCTGGAAGGCAGAATCACCAGTATTATCCGTGAGCTTCCGGATGATTTTAAAGCGGTTCAAGACATAACGATTGAGCGGGATGATTTCGGCCGGCCTGTAAAAATAAATCATCTGTTGTTTGCCCCGCGGGGGATATTCTTAATTGAAACCAAACATCGTCAGGGACGCATTATCAGCAAGGGCGATGAGTGGCACCAGTATTGGGTCCGCGATCACAATATCTTTGCAAATCCTGTAAGCGAGGTTGAAGCAAAAGCAGCGTTTTTACGTGAAAAAATCAAAGAAGAGTCTCATCGATTGATGATGTCAGAAGAAGAGGTCGACAATCTTTTTATCCAGCCTTTGATTGTGTTCAGCAATGAAGAAGTTGAATTGAAAGTAGTCGCAGAAAAGGTCCCGGTCTTTCGACTAGATGAGTTTGAGAAGTACATCCAGTCTTTCAAGAAAAAGGTTGTGCTGTCTCCGGAGAAAAGGGATGCCTTAATTCCTTTTGTTCTAGGACTTAATTTGGATGCTTGATGGTTTGACAACAAAGAAACGATGTAGGAGGAATTAAGAGTGAACATGCCCTGGGTGGATACTTTTTTAAGTAAGAAGATATGGATCAGCGTATTTCTTTTGTTTTTTCTGATTTCCATGGTGCTTGCCCCTCTTGCGGCGGGAGCCGAGGATCTTGAAGATGAGCTTGTCCTGCCGGCTTCTTTTGATGAAGCCCTGGAAAGTCCGGCTGCTTTGCTCATGGATGTCCGTTCAGGCGATGTTTTGTTTGCCAAAAATGAAAACAAGCCGCTTGAACCGGCGAGTCTTACCAAGATCATGACGGCTTATTTGGCTTTTCAGGAGGTAAAAAGCGGCACTATCTCTATGGAAGACAGAGTTCTCATTAGCGAGAAAGCCTGGCGCACGGGTGGATCCAAGATGTTTGTTTTAGTGGGTGACAATGTACTGTTTGAGGACCTGATAAAAGGCATGACAGTGGCTTCCGGCAATGATGCCTGCGTGGCGATCGCCGAACGGCTCGGGGGAAGCGAAGAAGGGTTTGTACAGATGATGAATCAGACGGCAGCACAGATGGGTCTTACCAATACCCTTTTTCAAAATCCCCATGGTCTGCCGGCCGAGGAACATTTTGCCAGTGCCATGGATGTGGCGGTTCTTTCAAGAAGACATATTCTTGACAACCCGGAAGCTTTAAAGTATCATTCTCAGCGGGAATTCACCTATGCCATTGAAACCCCTCAATATAATCGTAATTCCCTATTATGGGAGTATGACGGGGCAGACGGACTAAAAACAGGAAGCACGACCGCTGCCGGTTTTTGTCTGGTGGCTACGGCGCAAAGAGACGGTGACCGGTTTTTGGCGGTCGTGATGGGGGCGCCCAATTCCGGAGTAAGGACCCAGGAGATCACGAAGATGCTCGATTATGGCTTTGCCAATTATACGACGGCCCCGATTGCCGACAAAGAAGAATCTTTAGGAGAGCTGCGGATATGGAAAGGGGATAAAAATGTTGTCCAAGTGGGACCAAAGGATGTCCTGGCCCTGACGGTTCCTGCAGGATATGAAGAAAAAGTGGATTTTGAGTTAGTCCTAGACGGTGCCATAGAGGCTCCTTTGGCAGAAGGAGAAGTTGTGGGGGAAGTTGTTTTGACGGTTTACGACACAGAAATGCGCAGAGACCCTGTCGTTGCTCTGGAATCGGTGGAACAAGGCGGTGGCTTCAAACGTTTTTTTGACGGGGTACGATTCTTTTTTGCCCGGTTGTTCAGACGGGTTTGATTTAATAAAAGAGATAGGCAATTTTTTTTACAGGAGCTTAAGTGGCGGCCGGGAAAAGCCCGGTCGTTTTTTGTCGGTAAAAAGAAAAGACTTAAATACGAGAAGATTTTTCGTCTGTTCTCTTGACACGGGAACGGGGAATGATATATTATGAAACTGTTAGCACTCACTAGCATTGAGTGCTAAAAAACACCCAGACAAGGAGGAGTGCTTGTGATTAAGCCATTAGCAGATCGAATTGTTGTCAAGGTAGTGACCGCCGAAGAGATGACCAAGGGGGGCATTGTTCTTCCTGATACGGCCAAAGAGAAGCCGCAGGAGGCCGAAGTCGTCGCTGTGGGCCCCGGGAAGATGCTTGATAAGGGAACACGCTTAGAACCAACCTTAAAAGAAGGGGACCGGGTTATCTTTGCCAAATACAGCGGGACAGAAATCAAATTGGAAGGCGAAGAGTATTTAATTATGCGTGAAAGCGATATCCTGGCTGTGAAAGAATAAAAGCAAGACAAGCGATAAGAATGAAGGGGGTATATAGATGGCAAAACAGTTAATATTTGACATTGAAGCACGAAAGGCTCTGGAACGCGGAGTAAATGCGGTGGCCAGAGCGGTCGGGATTACGCTAGGACCAAAAGGAAGAAATGTCGTTCTTGACAAGAAGTATGGGGCTCCCTCAATCACCAAAGACGGTGTGACGGTAGCCAAAGAAATCGAATTGGATGATCCTTACGAAAATATGGGGGCACAGCTATTAATAGAAGTGGCGTCCAAAACGAACGATGTGGCTGGCGACGGAACCACCACGGCGACAGTATTGGCACGCTCCATTGTGATGGAGGGTTTAAAGAATGTAGCCGCCGGAGCCAACCCAATGGTATTGAAAAAAGGGATTGACAAAGCGGTAGAAATAGCCGTTGATGAAATCCGCAAGAACAGTATCCCCATCGAAGGGAAAGAGGACATTGCCCATGTGGCTTCCATTGCGGCCAATGATCCGCAGATTGGCACACTGATTGCAGAAGCCATGGAAAAAGTGGGCAAAGACGGAGTCATTACGGTGGAAGAATCCAAAGGCACCGGAACCACGGTGGAAACCGTGGAAGGAATGGAATTTGACAAAGGCTATATCTCGCCTTACTTTGTCACCAACTCCGAATCAATGGAGGCCGTTCTTGAGGATCCCTACATTCTTCTGTTTGAAAAGAAGGTAGCGGCCATCAACGACTTGATCGGTCTGCTGGAAAAAGTCATGGGCACCAACCGTCCGCTTCTCATTATTGCCGAAGATTTGGAAGGCGAGGCCCTGGCCACTTTGGTGGTAAACAAGCTCAAAGGCACTTTGAAAATTGCGGCGGTAAAAGCACCCGGTTTTGGCGACCGACGCAAAGCCATGATGGAAGATTTGGCTACTTTGACGGGCGGTCAGTTTATCACAGAAGATCTGGGCATTAAACTGGAGAATGTGGATATCAACATGCTGGGCGAAGCGAAAACCGTTCGCATCACCAAAGAGAAAACAACGCTGGTAGAAGGGAAAGGCTCAAAAGAAGAGATTGCGGGACGGGTTTCTCAGATCAAAGCGCAGATTGAAGAAACAGACTCCGACTACGATCGTGAAAAGCTCCAGGAAAGATTGGCAAAACTTGCCGGGGGAGTCGCTGTGGTTCAGGTAGGGGCTTCTTCCGAGACAGAACTAAAAGAGAAGAAGTTTCGAATCGAAGATGCTTTGGCTGCTACTCGAGCGGCTGTTGAAGAAGGAATTGTGGCCGGTGGCGGCGTCACCTACATCAACACATTAAAGGCGATCGACAGCCTTGCTTTAGAAGGCGATGAAAAAGTCGGCATGATGATCGCCAAACGAGCCATGCAGGAACCTCTCCGCCAAATCGCCTCCAATGCGGGCGTGGAAGGTTCGGTGGTCATAGAGGAAATCAAAAGACAGGATAAGCCTGGTTTTGGTTTCGACGCTCTCACCGAAGAATATGTCGACATGTTTAAAGCCGGTATTGTCGACCCGGCCAAGGTAACGAGAAGTGCTCTGCAAAATGCAGCTAGCGTGGCATCCATGCTGCTGACCACAGAAGCTCTTATCTCCGACCTTCCCGAGAAAGACAAAAAAGACAGCCCGGGCATGCCGGATATGGATTACTAAACACGGAAAAAGAGGAAAGCATTTGCTTTCCTCTTTTTTTTATGGGAAGATTCAGAGGGAAAAGCCTGTTTTCGGCGAAGAATAAACATGATTCAAAAAAGGAGGTGCTGTTTTGGATAGACAAAGCCCGCGCAAGATGCGGGAGGTAATCCGCCGCGGCGAATATAAAGGGCCAACCCCCGGAATCGCCGGCGGGTATGCCCAGGCGAACCTGGTGATTCTTCCCAGGTCTTTAGCGTATGACTTCCTCCTTTTTTGCCAAAGAAACCCCAAGCCGTGTCCCATTTTGGAAGTAACCGACACAGGGTCCTTTGAGGCTGCAAGAACAGCTCCTCATTCTGATTTGAGGACGGATGTCCCAAAATATAGAGTCTATCAAAAAGGCGAACTAACTGAGGAAGTTTTCGACATTAAAAACTATTGGACAGATGAACTAGTTTCTTTTTTACTAGGCTGTAGTTTTACATTTGAACAGGCTTTGATCGAAGCGGGAATTTCCATGCGCCATATTGACGAAGGGCGCAATGTCCCTATGTATAAAACGAACATTCAGTGTGAGTCGGCCGGCGTGTTTTCCGGGCCAATGGTGGTTTCCATGCGGCCCATCAAAAAAGAACAAGTGGTCCGCGCCATTCAGATCACCTCCCGCTATCCTTCGGTGCACGGAGCGCCGATCCATATCGATGATCCTAAAGGTCTAGGTATTGAAAAGATAGACTGTCCGGATTTCGGGGAGTCTGTTACGGTAAAAGAAGGGGAAGTCCCTGTATTTTGGGCCTGCGGAGTGACTCCCCAGTTAGCAGCCGCTGCATCCAGATCACCTTTTATGATCACGCATTCACCGGGGCACATGTTCATAACCGATGTAAAGGACAATACTTTATCGATACTCTAAAAAAGGAGGCCTTTATGAACCGATCGATTAATGAGGCGGTACTTGCCTTGGATGAACTGATACTAAAGGATCCTGCTTCCCGCGGGGTTTGTGAGTTTACCTTGCCCGGGAGTCTTTTAAAAGCAGCCAGGTCGCTTCAAGACAGCAGGACGGTGATGATTTTGACAGGATTTTACATAAGCGAGGCGGGCAGAGGAGAGACGGATGGACCGCCGGGGGCCGTTTCACTGCAGCGGGCGCTGAACAAAATAGGCAAAAAAACAGTGATTGTAACAGATGATCCGAATGAAAGCCTGGTTTTGGCCGCGGCAAAGGCATTGGGGTTTCAATCTGACCTAGTGTCGGTACCGGTGTCTGCGGATAAAAACATGCTCAAGGAGATTTTAGAAGAATATTCTCCCTCTCATGTGGTTTCCATCGAACGACCGGGTAAGTCTGAAGACGGTTGTTATTACAGCATGAGGGGCTTTAACATTTCATCTTACACGGCCGCGCTCGACCAGCTGATCGTGCTGGCAGAAGAGAGAAACATCACAACCATCGGGCTGGGAGACGGCGGCAATGAAATCGGCATGGGGCTTATAAATGACAAGATTACTACTCATGTAAAGAACGGGCGCCGGATTGCTTGTGTGGTGGGGGTGGACTATTTAATTACATCGGGAATCACCAATTGGGGCGCGTATGCTTTGGTTATTCTTCTTTCGCTGTTTGAAAAACGAAATTTGCTTCATTCAGAAGCAGATGAAAAAGCAATGATCGAAGCCATGACAGAGGTCGGCGGTGTGGATGGGAATTTAGGCTATCCCAACCACTCCATCGACGGCGTTTCCGCTTCAGACCATCAGCGGGTGGTCCAAGAGATGAGGAGGATTTATCAAGAGTTTTTGGCCAAATGATCGAAAGGTTCAAGCCAGCAGATACCGAAACAGGTGTAAAGATAGTTTTTATAAATATTGTAAAGGAGGGAATAGGATGGATAAGCAAAGGAAAGATCGCCTGGAGGAACTGACTTTGGATATGGTCGCTATTGAAAGTGTCTCAGAAACAGACGGGGAAGATAAATGTGCTGAGTATATTTACGATTATCTAGCCGGCCTGCCGTATTTTAACGAAAATCCCCAGGACTTGGAATTGATGGCCTTACCAAATGATCCGCACAAAAGGCATAACGTGGTAGCGGTGGTAAGGGGAAAGCAGGCGTCGAAAAAAGCCGTTGTCTTATTAGGGCATATTGATACGGTGGAAGTGGATGATTACGGTGATCTAAAAGGGTTGGCCTGTGATCCTCATCGTTTGGCCGACGCTTTTAAAGAAAGGGAGCTTCCCGAAGAAGTAAAAGAAGATTTGGACTCGGGCGAATATTTATTCGGACGGGGCGTGTTTGATATGAAAAGTGGCGTTGCCGCGCAGATGATGCTTTTGGCTGATGTAAGCCGGCGGGCGGACGAACTAAACGGCAGCATTGTTTTCCTGGCGGTACCGGATGAAGAGAACGACTCGGCCGGGATGTTAGCGGCCGTTGAGCGTTTAAACCGTTTTACAGAAGAGGACGGATTTGAGTTTACCACCGCGGTTGATTCTGACTACACGGCTCCCCGCTACCCGGGTGATGAGAACCAGTATGTGTATGTGGGAACCGTGGGAAAACTACTGCCGTCGTTTTTGGTGGTAGGAAAAGAGACCCATGTGGGTGAACCCTTCGGGGGACTTGACCCCAACCAGTTAGCTTCTGAGATTACCTCCCGCATCAATTGCTCCATGGATCTTTGTGACGGGGCCGAAGATGAATATCCCAGCCTCCCTGTTTCGCTTCGCCAAAAAGACAGCAAACAAAAATATTCCGTGCAAACAGCGGGTGCTGTTCAGCTGTACTTTAATTTTGCCACCCATCAAAGCACGCCGGATATTGTTTTGGAGAAAATGGTGGCGATTGCCGAAGACTCCTTTGACAGTGTTTTGGATAGTTTAAACAAAGAATACCGGGCTTACTGTGAGGCCAGCGGTTTTCCTTATAAAAAACTTCCCTGGCAGAAAAAGGTTGTTACGGCAGCTGCTCTTTACCAGAACCTCAAAGAAAAACAGGGCAGTGCTTTTGTGAAGCATATGGAGGATTTCAGTCAAGATTTGTTAAAGGAAAGTCAACTTGACGGCCGTGATTATGGTATGAAAGTGGTGGAGGAAATGCTTCGTCTCCGCACTGTCAAAGATCCCGTTATTGTGGTGTTCTTCCTGCCCCCCTATTATCCCCATGTTTATGTAAAGGGCGATAGCGAAAGAGAAAAACATGTACTGAATTGTTTGGCTGACACAGTCAAAGAAGCCGAAAAAGAAACAGGAAAAAAGGTTGTATTAAAAAAATTCTACCCCTATATTTCCGACCTCAGCTATTTTTCGACCAGCCAAAAAGAAGAAGCGATTAAGGCCCTGACCGAGAATATGCCGGGCTGGGGAAGTAAATACTCTCTCCCATTGGCCGGTATTCGCAAGCTAGATCTGCCGGTCGTTAATATAGGGCCGATGGGAAAAGATGCCCATCAATATACTGAGAGGCTTCACAAAGAATACGCTTTTACGATGGTTCCGTTTCTTTTAGAAAAAATGGTCAATAAATTGCTCGGCGACTAGTTAGAAAGGAAAGTGTTCTTATGACTACCGTGCTCATTTTGGCCGTCAGCTATTTTTTAGGCGCGATCCCTTTCGGTTATTTGGTGGGGAAAGCGAAGAACATCGATATCAGAGAAATAGGGAGCGGCAATATTGGCGCCACCAATGCTTTTCGGATCCTGGGCCCTTTCCCCGGGACGCTGGTTTTAATCCTCGACGCTTCCAAAGCGGCTTTGGCCGCCTACTTGGGCCAGCGCTTCGGGGGGACCGAGTTTTTGGCGATTTTGGCGGGTGCAACCGCCGTTTTGGGCCACAGCTACTCGGTGTTTATGAATTTTAAAGGAGGCAGGGGCGTGGCCTGCGCGACCGGGGTACTGCTGTTTTTGATGCCAAGAATCGTCTTGATCGAAGTGATCATCTGGGTGCTGGTAGTGGCACTGACTCGCTATGTGTCCCTGGCGTCGATTACCGTGGCTGTGCTTTTGCCTGTTCTCATCTGGATTGAAGGTTTGGGGCCTATGTATCTTATTTTCGGACTGGCCCTATGTGTTTTTGTCATTTATAAACACAAACCGAACATCGAACGGCTGCTTTCGGGAACGGAGCACCGTTTTGGTAAAAAATAACGCAAGCAGGCTGAAAAGAGGGTATTTCGTGTGAGGAACAACGCAGAAGTCCTTGTCATCGGCGGCGGACCGGCCGGGATGATAGCGGCCGGAAAAGCGGCTGAAGCAGGGCATAGAGTTTGTCTTTTGGAAAAGAACAAGGAACCGGGCAAAAAACTCCTCATCACAGGCAAAGGACGCTGCAATGTCACCAACAACTGCAGTCATGAAGAATTTATTGAGCAAATGCCCGGCAACGGGCGCTTCTTGCATAGTGCCTACCGCCAGTTTTCCAGTCGCCAGCTTCAGGAGTTTTTTCGTTCCCTTGGGGTTCCTTTGAAGATTGAAAGAGGAAAAAGGGTTTTTCCCCAAAGCGATAAAGCCAGCGATATTCGCGATGCCCTGGTTTTGTATATCAAAAAAAACCAGGTCGACATTTTACCGGACTCGCAGGTAATAGACATGAAAGAAGAAAACGGACAGTGGGTGGTGATGACCCACAACAAAAAGAGGCTAAAAAGCCAAAGGGTGATCGGGGCTTTTGGCGGAGCCTCTTATACAAAGACGGGCTCAACAGGCGACGGGTATCCACTGGCCAAAGCACAGGGGCATACCCTCATTCCGATGAAACCTTCACTGGTGCCGCTTGTGTGTTCTGAGCCGTGGCCGATAAGACTACTTGATTTGACTCTAAAGAATGTGCGCGTCGAGGCTTTTACCTTGGCGGGTAAAAGCCTGGGGGAGGAGTTTGGCGAACTTGCTTTTACAGAGGACGGTGTCAGTGGGCCGGTGATCTTAACACTTAGTCGAGCCCTATCTCTTTACGGCGTTTCACCGGAAAAACCGGTAAAGCTTTTGGTGGACTTAAAACCATCCTTATCCGAAGAACAGTTGAAAAACAGATTGGACAGGGATTTTACCTATTTTCAGCGAAAACATTTTAAAAATGCTTTCGCAAAATTGCTGCCAAAAGCATTTATCCCCGTTTTTATCCAGCAATCCGGGATCGATCCCGAAACGCCTGTTCACCAGATCACCAAAGAGCAGAAAAGCACTCTGCTTAAACGACTTAAAGGTGTATCCTTGACGGTTGTGAAAACCCGCCCCCTAGAAGAAGCTGTGGTAACCATGGGCGGGGTCAGTACCAAAGAAGTCGATCCCGGGACCATGGAATCAAAAATAAGCCCGGGTTTGTACTTTTGCGGAGAGATGCTGGACATAGACGGTTATACGGGGGGATTTAACCTGCAGGCTGCCTTTACAACCGGCTATACAGCCGGGAAGCATGCGGCGCTCTCTCTGTTTTAGACGTGTGCAAGCGTAAGGCATATTTTACGATGGTTTCAAATTTTCTACCATAGATCACGGAGGGACAACATGACTGTATGCAGAGGCATTCGAGGCGCCATTACCGTAGACAGAAACAACCGGCAGGAGATCAAAGACGCCGCCAAGCGTCTTTTGGTGGAAATGACAGATGAAAATGCCGTTATGCCGGATGACATCGCGAGTGTGATCTTTTCGGTGACAGATGATTTAGACGCTTCTTTTCCGGCAGAAGGAGCCAGAGACCTAGGCTGGTCTTATGTTCCTCTTTTTTGCTGCCGGGAAATGGCTGTACCGGGCAGTCTTCCCCGCTGTCTAAGGATATTGATGCATGTCAATACTAAGACAGAGCCAGAGAATATTAAGCATATCTATTTGGAAGAGGCAGAGGGGCTTCGGCCGGATCTTAAAAGGAGGAAGCAGCCATGATTGTGGTTTTGTCCCTGCAAGCGGGCCGGGAGAATGCTGTAAGCCTTATGGAGCAATTTAGATTCGGTGACCGGGCGGCGGTGGTGCCTCACGGCCATGAACGGCTGCTGGTCATCTTATCGGATGAAATTGATGAAGAAAAAATAATGGCTTTGGAAGCTCATCCTCTGGTTGACCGGGTGATTCCCATCGAAACCCCTTACCAGCTGGTATCAAAACATCATCAACCAGAAAAGACGATCGTGAAGGTGGGGGATGTCCACATCGGAGGCGCAGACTTAGTCGTGATTGCCGGTCCCTGTGCCGTCGAAGGAGAAGAGCAGCTGAAAAAAACAGCCCTTGCCATCAAAAAAGCCGGGGCCTCGATATTAAGGGGAGGGGCGTTTAAACCAAGAACATCCCCTTATTCTTTTCAAGGACTTAAAACAGAAGGGTTGGCCGTGCTAGCCCGCGTCAAAGAAGAGGTAGGGCTCCCTGCGGTCTCGGAAGTGATGGACCCGAGAGAAGTTGACGATGCCGCGATTTACCTTGATCTTATTCAAATCGGTGCTCGCAATATGAGCAATACCCCCCTGCTACAGGAAGTGGGAAGACAGAAACGGCCGGTTCTTTTAAAAAGAAATCCCGCCGCGACTTATGAGGAGTGGCTTTTGGCGGCCGAATACATTGCCGCGGAAGGAAACACGCAGATTATTCTGTGCGAACGGGGCCTCCGAACTTTCGAGCCTTATACGAGAAATACCCTGGATGTGGGAGCGGTGCCGGCCCTCAAGGAAATGACCCATCTGCCGGTATTGGTTGATCCTAGCCACGGAACAGGCCGCTGGCATATGGTGCCGGATTTATCCAAAGCCGCCCTGGCAGCCGGAGCGGACGGTCTTATGATTGAAGTTCACTGCGATCCGGAGCGGGCTTTATCCGACGGCAGGCAGTCGCTTCATCCGGATCGGTTTTCTCGGCTCATGGAGCAGTTAAGAAAACTAAAGCAAACACTTGAGCAGATAAAATAATAGGTGGTGGACTGATTGGACAAAGAAACCATTATTGCCGTGGACGGGCCCGCCGGAGCAGGAAAAAGCACGGTTTCACGGGAACTGGCTAAAAGATTGGGTTATGTGTATATCGACACGGGTGCCATGTACCGGGCGATTACTCTCAAAGCCCTCCGCAAAAAAATTGATGTCAAAGACGAAGAGCCCTTGATTAAGCTGGCTGCAGCAGCCGATCTTACTTTTGTCTACGACGAAAACCAACAGGATGCGCCCAACCGGATCTATATGGACGGGGAAGATGTGAGCGAAGAAATCCGCACGGCCAAAGTCAGCCGTTGTGTATCTTTTGTGTCGGCGGTTTCGGGGGTAAGAAAAATCCTAACCGGAAAGCAGCGGGTCCTGGCGCAAAACGGATATGTGGTGATGGACGGCCGGGACATCGGAACCACCGTGCTTCCCCGGGCGGGGCTAAAAATATATCTGACGGCTTCACTTGAGGAAAGGACTAAGAGAAGATATGAAGAACTTACCAAAAAAGGACAGGAAGCTAATTATGAAGAAGTGAAAAAAGATCTGGCCTGGCGGGATCAATTCGACAGCAGTCGGGAACATTCTCCCTTAGCCCAGGCAGACGACGCGGTTTTTGTCGATACGACGGACATGACGATATCGGAAGTGGTAGAGAAAATGGCTGAACTTCACCGGGGTGTTGCACTGTGATGTATACATTAGTCCGCACGGCTTTTTTTGTCCTTTACCGGGTGTTTTTTCGCCTACGAATCGAATATATCGGCGAGGAGCCAAAAACAGGCCCCGCCCTTTTGATCGCCAATCACGCCAGTCTGTTGGATCCGCCTTTAACGGTCTGTCCCTTTAAAAGACCCGTGTACTTCATGGCCAAAGAGGAGCTTTTTAGGATTCCGGTGCTAGGTTCTATCCTCAGTCGATTACGTGTGTTTCCGGTAAGAAGAGGCCAGGCCGACCGCAAGGCCATTCGCCGGGCGTTGGAAATATTAAAAGAAGGGCACCTGCTGGCGATGTTTCCCGAAGGGACGCGCAGCAAAGACGGCCGTTTAAAAAAGGCAGAACCCGGAGCCGCCATGTTTGCGCTTCGATCCAAGGCGCCGGTTATACCGGTGGCTTTGATCAATACGGACAAAATTTTGAAAAAGGGCAGTTTTTTTGCGCCGCTTGAAGTGAGGGTGGGAAAACCGGTTCCTCTCGATGAGTTTTATGATCAAAAAATATCATCGGCTGTTCTGGACGAAGCGGGAGAGAAAATGATGGCAGCTTTGAGTGAACTGCTGGACAAAGAAAATTGATTACCAGAGGTTCTGGAAAGGATGGATGCCGTTGGAAATACTACTTGCCAAAAGCGCCGGATTCTGTTTCGGGGTAAAAAGAGCCCTGACCTTGACAGAAAGGGCCGTCACAAGCGAAAAAGGTCCCATCGGCACGTTAGGGCCCCTTGTCCACAACCGCATGGTGACCGACTATTTAAAAGAACTGGGTGTTTATGCCGTAAACGAGGTAGACGAAGTCCAAAGCGGCTGCCTGGTCATTCGGGCTCATGGAGTGCCGCCCGGTGTTTTTGCCCGGGCTCGCAACAAAGGGATTAGAATCGTCGATGCGACCTGTCCTTATGTCAAAAAAGCCCAGACATGGGCGAAGGAACTTCATGACGAGGGTTATCAGGTGGTGATTATCGGCGAGAGCGATCACGCGGAAGTAAACGGACTTATAGGCTGGGCCGAAGGCGAAGCCCTGGTAGTGGAAAAGAGGGAGGATGCCCAAAATATTGCGCCCGGGCAGGATATCGGCATTTTAGTGCAGACTACGCAAAAAGCCTCGACAGTAGAGGAGATGGTGGACATATTAGAGCCGAAGTCAGCCAGCTTAAAAGTGCATCATACTATATGCAAAGCCACGCAAGAGCGGCAGGAGGAAACAGCCGACTTGGCGAAGCAAGTGGATGTTATGCTGGTGGTAGGCGGGAAAAACAGCGCCAACACGAAACGGTTGGCAGCGATCAGTTCTGCAGAAGGGGCGAGATCCTATCATATTGAATCAGCGGAGGACATTAAGGGGGAGTGGTTTCTAGAAGCAAACAGAGTGGGTGTGACAGGAGGTGCTTCGACACCGGAATGGATTATTAAGGGGGTAATGGACAGAATGGAAGAACAGAGGAAAGATGAGGAATTAGCCAAAAAAGAGGAGCGGCATGAAGAGGACCAGGAAAAAAGATGCGAGGAAGAAAGCCAAGAGGAAAAGGTTTCTTTAGAAAAGCAAGAAGAAGAAGAAGACAAGCAGGAGGAAGACTCAGAAACGGCTGATTCGACAGAAGAAATGGGAATGGAGGATGTCGAAAAAGCATACGAAAAGACTTTTATCAACCTCCAAGAGGGAGACATCGTGCGCGGAACGGTTGTTCAGGTAGGGCAGGATGAAGCCCTAGTCGATGTGGGCGGTTACAAAACAGAAGGAGTCATCCCTCTTCAGGAGTTGGTCAATATATGGATGAATTCTCCGGAAGAAATGATCCAAAAAGGAGAAGAAATCGACGTCTATGTGGTAAGTGTGGAAGACCAGGACGGCAAACTGGTTTTATCAAAGAAACAGGCTGATGAAGAAAAGGCTATGGAGGAAATCAAAAAAGCCTATGACGAAGATGAGTTGATCACCGGCGTTGTCAAAGAAGTGGTAAAAGGAGGACTGTTAGCCGACATCGGCCTGCGGGCTTTCATACCGGCGTCCCATGCTGCTGATCGTTATGTGGAGGATTTAGAAAGTCTCGTGGGCGAAGAAATGGCTTTTAAAATCATCGAAATGGAACCGAAAAAACGCCGGGTGGTGCTTTCACGGCGAAAAGCCATCGAAAAAGAAACAGCCCGCCGGCAAAAAGAGACCCTGGAAAACCTGGAGGAAGGGCAGGTCATCGAAGGAGAAGTCAAGAGGATTACTGACTTTGGCGCTTTTGTGGATGTCGGGGGGATTGACGGGCTGTTGCATATTTCGGAGATGTCCTGGGGCAGAATCAAACATCCTTCCGAAGTTTTGTCCATCGGCGAGACCATCGAGGTAGAAGTACTGGGCGTCAATAGAGAAAGCGGACGCATCTCCCTTGGACGAAAGCAGGTGCTGCCCAATCCGTGGGAAGAAGCCGCCGAAAACTATCCCGAAGGATCGATCATCGAAGGAAAAGTGGTGCGCTTTACCAATTTCGGGGCTTTTATCGAGATCGAGCCGGGTATTGACGGACTACTGCATATTTCGCAAATATCCAATAAAAGGGTGGCCAAACCGGAAGATGTGCTTGATTTGGAACAGACAGTCGAAGTAAAAGTCATCTCCCAAAATCCAAAGGAAAAAAAGATCGGCCTAAGCATGATCGAAGTGGAGCAGGACCGCGCCAAAGAGGATTACCAGCGTTTTATCGCTTCACAGAACGAAGACAGTGAGAATGTGACCATCGGCGACATGATGAATAAAGACAGCCAGGAAGA
>SLNR01000155.1 GCA_007132905.1 Candidatus Sumerlaeota bacterium
AAAACGGAGCGGATTCTTTGGCGGTGGCCACTTTGGACGAAGGCATCGAACTGCGGCGAAAGGGGCTTTCCGTACCGATTTTAATTTTGGGACTCTCTTTGGAAGAGGCTGTGGAGGAAGTAATAGAATATGATTTGCGGCAGACAGTTTGCGACGTGTCTTTGGCAAAAGCGCTTTCTGAGGCGGCGAAAAAAGTGGGGAAGACAGCCGTCGTCCATCTAAAAGTGGATACAGGCATGAACCGGATCGGAGTGCAGCCAAAAGAGGCAGCGGAAGTCGCCAAAGAAATTTTTGAGATTCCTCACATTGAACTGGAAGGAGTCTTTACGCACTTTGCCACGGCCTATTTTGAAAGGGATTTTACTCTGGAGCAGTTTTCCAGGTTTGAAGCGGCACTGAAAAATCTGGAGAAAGAAGGGATCCGGATTCCGATTCGACACTGCGCCAACAGCGGCGGGGTCATCAATTTTCCCGAGACCTATCTTGATCAGATTCGACCGGGATCCATTTTGGTCATGCCGCTGCCGGCCCAGGAACCGGAAAACCACTTAGAGCTTCTCTATGCGTTTGTCTGGAAGACCAAAGTTGTCCATGTCCGTCCTTTGAAAAAAGGAGAAAGCGTTGGTTACAACCGGGTCTACACGGCGGATTCTGACCGGATGATTGCAGTTTTGCCCGTCGGATGGGGAGACGGTCTTCCTCCGGATTTGGGAAATCGGGGAGAAGTTCTCATTCAAGGGAAAAGATGTCCTTATCTAGGACAGCTTTGCATGGACCAGAGCATGGTCGATGTGACGCATTTAAAAGGAGTTACTCCAGGTGAAGAGGTGGTCTTGCTGGGTCCTCAGGGAAAGGACGAGATTTCCCACCTGGAATGGGCCAACCATGCAGAAGGCCAGTACAATCATGTCATCCTTCGCTGTCTTGTGACCAAACGGGTTCCGAGAGTCTATTTCGTTGAAGGAAAACAAGCGGGATACCGGTCCCCTCTGCGTCCGGAGTTGGAAAAAGCGATCGATGGTTTTGATTAAGGCGGCTTCTTGCTAAAAAAAAGCATGGCGATAGAGAGCAGGTTTGTCAAAGAGAGTTATTGATGAACCGGGGAAAAGCACATGCTGATACATTTGAGCCTTGCTGCCGCAGTCTGTGTTTTGCATGCGGAAGAGGAAGGGCAGGAGAAATGGTTTGAAAAGAGTTTAAGATTTAAATGCTTATAACCAAATTCTATAAGGCTGCAAATTAGAATGGTTTTAAAAATGGATTTCATCTAGTGAGGTAAAATAAAATTAGGGAAATTGAGCATTCAATATTTAAATAAAGATGAAATCAAACAACAGTTAATGATAAACATGGGTTAATGTCGGAAGTTTCTGAAGATTGTTGAATTATATTCAAAATTGTGATGTTATGGAAATCGAAAAATAGTGATAGCATGCTGATTGTTGTATGCTCACTAACTAGAAGCTTTGATTTCTGAAGGGGACATGGACGCTCATTCTTCAGGGGGAGCTCGTAGCGTAACCGGCCAGTATTATCCGGCCGGTTATTTTTATTATTCATGCATGCAAGGAAGACATATGAGTTATTTGGCTTGTGAAAGCTGCTAAATGAATAGAGTTCCAATTATAGAACGACCGTCGATTTGTGTTTATCCTTAAAAGGTTTAAAGAATAAGCTAATAAAGGAAGTGGTGCTTATCACATATGTTTCACATGGCTGTTGAAAAGGTAGGGTCTAGATTAAGGCGTTGTTAAATATTTAAAAGGAGGGTTTTGAATGATCCAGAAAAAGAAGTGGTTGGCAGCATTGGCAGTTCTTGTTTTAGTTCTGAGTTTGACGAGTGGAGTGGTAGGAGCGGAATCAGTCAATAATGACACCGATTTTGAAGAGGAATACCGTGCAGCACCTGCAGTGGCCGGTGAGCTGTTGGAAGAAGCAGGTATTGATAATCGTTACGGAACTGGTCGCGATGGTGGAAACTACATCAGAGACGTGGCTCATGAGATGGGACCAGGGACTGACTTCGATGAAGTATGCAAGACAGATGTAGATGCTTATAGAAAGGCTGTAGCCTTGTTCTTGAGAAGTAAAGGAGCGGACGTAGGTGCAGATATTTTCGAGGCTAGGCTGGAATCTGTGGTTTATGAAGGCATATGTGACAAATTCGGTAGTCACATTGGGGATACTTTAACATTCACGTTCTCTAATGATGTTTTTCACGATCCAAATATTGAGGTAACATTCGAAACTGCTCAAGAACTGTGGGAAGGCTGGGGAGCCGATGACTGGACTTTTGAAGGAAACACAGCAACCGTTAAGCCTAACCGATTGTACGGGAATCCAAGAGATATGGTAGATGATAAAGTAATTGATATCACAGGCATGATAGATGCTATCGGCAATCCAGCAGTTATTCCTGAGGATGGAGTGGACTTAGAAGTCAACTCGGTTTATCCCACTACAGAATGGTCTGGAACCTTTACCTCAACAAGGGATGTGCCTGGAGAATGGAGCTATGATGTAACCATTGCTAGGGATTGTGACAATAGTGATATCGTATGGGCAGAGGTTACACTTACTAATCCGGAAGGAGTAGCAATCCAAACGACTGTAGAAGATACCAAGGAAGACTATGATTACTGGCTGCAGTGGAACATTCAGCCTAACATTGCTGCTGTAGGTACTGCTACATACGGCGAGTATGAAGGAAACTTTATGTTTCTATTCGCAGATAACTACGTACAGATGCTATTAAGTGGTGAGTCCTATGATGATGTCTGGGATGCAGATGGCGTGTGGAGTGGCGAAGATAGAGATTACGATATCTGGGCAAGCGGCAGTGGATTCATGCAGTAACATCAACCCGCGGACAAGAGAATAAGCGACTACAGTACTGCCAGCCAAACCAGCGTCCCCTGAGCCTACTGGCAACAGCCAAGGGAGACTGGGGGCACTGTTAGGGCTGGCTCCCCTATAATCAAAGCGCTAAACTCAAACCCCTGGATGCACCACAAGCTCCCGGGGGTTTTTTTATGCTCTTTCACCAATCGCTAATGATGGACTACTGTCCCCAATCCTTGACCATTCTATGACACTTCCAGGTGGCTTTGGAGAGTCTGTCGTTTCGCATCTTATCGAGGCTTACGTGTTTGTTTTTACGAGACTCTCAGTAAATTGTGTTCTAGGAGAAAAAACATGAGAAGGCTGCGATGGTGCTTGTGACCGTTGGGAATATATGGTGTGCTGGTAAAGGATAGCAAGTTTACATGCATCACCAATACGAAGAAAATTTGAGGAAAGGTTTTTTTCGGGCACAAGAAAATAAGGAATAGTTATAGTGGGGTTTACGAAGTCTGCGCTTGTGTCTTTAGACAGATTTGGTTTTGGGTATGTATTCTGACTATTATAAACATCAAAATTGGGAGTATTTAGAAGACCGGAGATTTGTAAGGGGTTTGAGATGATATGAAAAAATAATCAAAAAGACTAAACACTGATATATTGACTAAACACCGATATAATACAATAAATAAGGGTTATGGAGTGCATATGGTCGTTGAAAAAAATATGAAAATTCAGAAAACAAGTTGAACTTATTGCTGTTTTATGGTAAAGTGAAATTGCTACAAATTAGGAACACTTCAAACTAAATATATAGTGATGCATTTATGGAAGCAATGATATTTGGAGAAAATATGGACGCTGATTCTCCAAAAGGAGCTAGTAGCGTAACCGGCCAATTTATTGGCCGGTTGTTTACGTAGAAAAGTAAATTGGTGATCCCAACAATCATTAGAATTCTCAAGGCAATATCTTATTTATGATGTTCAACCAAGAAGAAAGTGGCATACATTCAAAAAAGCTCGCATCCAAAGTGCATTCTACACGCAGAAAAATGATTATTAAGACGATGCCGCCGCTGAAATCGCGGGAGCATGAATTAAAATAGAAACCACGCGGAAGGATAGTCTTTGTTATTCTTTTACCGGAACCATCAACGGAAAAGAAAATGTGATTATGAACTATACTAATTTTCTGTTCGTAACTTACTCAATGCTGGTGGTTATACGGAGGATAAAGGATTTTTTGAGGGGAGCAACTGAAAAACGCATGTAAAATTGCTCAACTCTTGCAATTTTTATGTTTCTAGATTTTTCTCTTATTTTTTTGTTTCAGTCATCGAGTACTTTGAAACTGTAACTACAATTGGACGCTTTAACTTGGTCGGGCAAATTGTGAGCTCAAGCAGAAAAATTTGGCTCGTTTTGTTTCTTGAAAATCCCGCCCCAACAAAGAGTTTTGCCTGTTCGACATAGCAAAAAGTTATACTAGATCATGCTTCCTGGAAACGGCCTTGGTTGATAGGAGAACACTGAGCAAGAAGAATGAAGACATGTTTTGAATATATTGAAATGGTGATATTTTGCGTGAAGATAACTTCAATGAAGGCCTTTGATGGATGTAGATTCTGATTTTCGGATCAACTTGGAGGGTTTTTTAGGAATACAGCCTCTTTTGGCAAGTAAAAGAATAAAGATGCGTGAGCGCATTTTGATTGATGAGCGGGATAGGAAGTATTTTTTTACAGACAGATGGTCTCTTCACAGATGTACCCATAATATATATCTCCTTCGGACAGGGGTTAGAACGAACCGAAAATCGAAAAGCAAAGTCTGGTTTTCATGAATCAAGGCTCTGATCAAGCTTTAATTTAATAGATTTAGAAGGTCAAAAAACTCGTTGTGCATTATCGGAAAACGAGTCGGATAAAACAGGAAGGGAGTGATTGCTGAAGAGGGACATAGACCGGAAAGGGGTGTTAGCGGCCTAAAAGCGATGGGAAAACTATTTTGTAGCTTTGTTGAGTGGATTTGCTTGAGGTATAGGGACATGGTATTTCGTATATCTACTCATTTACATGCAAATAGATCTATTTTGCTCTGAAGCAATAGGTAGGTCCAGGAGCCCAGCGACGAAGTTTCGTTGTTTTTTTGGTAAAGCAGAAGGGAGTGCAAAGTCTATGAGTTTTGGAAAGTCTTGGCGTAAGTCATGGCGTGCAGGGTTGGCTTTGCTTGTGATCGTTTTATTGGCGTTTAGCGGGGCGATGATTGGGTTGGCAGATGACGCACCGGAAAGACCCACCGATTGCGAATCGGTGGAAAGATATGTTGCGCTAGCTGCAGATCATCCGGAATACTTTCCCGGCGGCAATACCCAGCGTGACGCCCTTGCATCGGAGTTGCCGGCTCCGGAAGACTGCACCTTGAAAGAGTTTAAAATAAACCAAGATCAAGATGGTTTGGAAACAGGTTTATACACGGATCCTGAAACCAGTTTTATGGTGTATGTCTGGAATGACGGTGACACTTTTACCTGGAAGTCGATGAACTATAGGGTTATGACTGTATTTGCAAAAGGCGGTCCCAATGGCGGAAACCTTTATATGTATTATGAAGATCCCTTTGGGAACGACCTTAATAAAAATCCAGACGGTGTCATGTTCGATTGCGGTCTAAAGCAACCCGGTGGCGGTTGGAGTCATATCACCTTCTATTTTTGCGAAATAGAAATTGAGCCGGAACTGACTCTTACCAAGACAGGGGATGATGTTTCTAAAGAAGGCGATACAGTTACCTACGATTTTGTGATTAAAAATACGGGTAATGTGACGCTTGAAAAAGTTAGCGTAATAGATGATGTAATTGGTGATTTAACCGATGATTTTCCTGACATCCTTGCACCGGAAGAAGAAGTGGATGTATCTGGAATTGAATATGAGGTACAGGAAGGTGACCCCAATCCACTGGTAAACATCGCAACTGCTGTTTATCATGTGGAAGGGATTGTCGATTGGACTGTGAGTGCAAGTGACAGCCATTCGGTCGAGCTGGTCTACCCGGGCCTGGCGATCACCAAGGAAGCCGACACGGATGTTTCCAAGGAAGGCGACCCCATCAACTACACGGTCGTGGTTAGCAACACGGGCGATGTGGACCTGGAAG
>SLNR01000037.1 GCA_007132905.1 Candidatus Sumerlaeota bacterium
AAAAAATATGCAGGATTACCGCCGCAAAGAGCGAAACTATTGTCGGTACTTAATCGGGCAAGAGAGAAAAGTTCGGTATTGATTTGTGTAATATGCTAAGGAGGAACAACATGGTCAGGCTTATGATTTTTGAGCTAGTTGGTGGATTAGGTATGTTTCTCTTCGGGATGAACCTCATGGGGGACGGTCTGCAGAAGGCAGCCGGCGATCGGATGCGGAGAATCCTTGAGATATTGACCGTCAATCCTTTAATGGGGATTATAGCAGGTATGGTAGTTACTGTTCTTATCCAGAGCAGCAGTGCAACGACCGTTATTTTGGTGAGTTTTATCAATGGCGGATTGATGACGCTTCACCAGGCCATTGGAGTTATTATGGGCGCGGCTATCGGAACAACCATCACCGCCCAGATTATTGCTTTAAGGCTAAATGATTATGCCCTTCCCGCTATTGGAATAGGGATGCTTTTTTATTTGTTTGCTAAAAAACGTCAGCAGCGAAATGCGGGACAAATTATCCTTGGGTTTGGATTCTTGTTTCTCGGCATGACATTTATGTCAGAAGGGATGCGTCCGCTGCAGGATTTCGATGGTTTTACACAGGTCATGTTGAGATTCTCCCAAGTGCCTGTTTTGGGCATCTTAGCGGGTGCCGTGCTTACGGCCGTTGTCCAGAGCAGTAGTGCTACCATCGGGATTTTACAAGCGATGGGTACGTATGGTTTAATCAATATTCAAACGGCGCTTCCCATTTTGTTTGGGGATAATATTGGGACAACCACCACAGGACTATTATCAAGCATCGGCACTTCGGTGGCGGCTCGCAGAGCTGCGGTTTTTCATTTGCTGTTTAAGGTGGTAGGAACTATTCTTTTCTTACCGGCTTTGTCATTATTTGCTTTAGTTGTATCTAGAACCTCTACGGATATTGTAAAACAAATTGCCAATGCCCATACTTTGTTTAATGTGGCAGCGACGGTCCTTTTATTCCCGGCGTCCGGCATGTTATTGCGGCTGGTAGAACGGCTCGTGCCGGGTGAAGAAGAGGAGATATGGGATCGCGAGTTGAAGTACCTCAATGATAAAATTCAAGACACTCCTTCTATTGCCTTGGGACAGGTTGTTAAAGAATTGGCTCGAATGGCCGCCATGTCATTGGATGCACTGGATCTCGCCATGGAAGGCTTTATTGAGTCGGATGAAAAAAAAGCAAAGCAATCGCTTCAAACAGAGCAAATCGTTAATGAAGTAGAGCACGGTATTACCACTTATCTTGTTGAACTTGCCCAAAAATCATTGACAGAAGAGCAGTCCGAGGAGTTAAACGGCATGCTCAATATAGCGAGTGACATTGAAAGGATCGGAGATTTATCAGAGAATATCGCTGAATTTGCTGAATACAGGATAGAACAAGAACTGCCGATTTCCGAGACAGCCATCGAAGAACTCAATAGGATGGTAAGGATAGTAAAGGAAAACGTCATTCTTTGTGTTGAGGCGATGGAAAAAGACGACCATGATAAGGCCCAGGAAGTTCTCAATGTTGAGCGAACCATTGACCAGATGGAAAAGGATCTTCGTCGAAATCACATGACAAGATTAAATGCCGGCTTATGCAATCCAAGCTCCGGAATTGTTTTTCTCGATGTGATCAGCAACCTGGAAAGGATAGGGGATCATACGGCTCATATGGCTCACATGATCATGGGAAACATTGATTAAAGAGAAAGATCGCAATCGACAAGGACGAAAAAAGAAAAGACAATATTTTTGAGGGAGGTGGAGAAAATGGCCATAGCACAGGTGAGTATCACCCCTTTGGGCACAAAAACACCAAGCGTCAGCAGGTATGTAGCCAATTGTCATAAAGTTCTTGAAGGTATGGAAGAAATACGCTGGCAGTTAACGCCGATGGCAACTATACTTGAAGGTGAGTTGGACCAAATATTAACAGCGATAAGAAAGATGCACGAGGTTCCCTTTGATGAAGGGGCATTGCGTGTGTCCACCCACATCAAAATTGATGACCGTCGGGATAAGGAGCATACGATGAACGGGAAAGTAGATTCGGTGATGACTAAATTGGAGGAGAAATAGGAAACGGCTGGCTGTCTTTTGCAGTCAGCTTTTTATTTCCTTATGCGCACAGGCAAGGTTTTTCTTTTTTTTGTCGAAGATATTGCCGATGGATTTTTAGAGGCAGGTGGAAATTTTGTTAAAGACACAAAGCGACGACAACAAAAAATCAGGTAATCAGAAAAGTTTCGTGCATTTGCACAATCATACTGAGTACAGTCTTCTCGACGGCGCTAGCCGGCTTGATGGTTTGCTGCAGACGGCAAAAGAGATGGATATGCCGGCCATTGCCATAACAGACCACGGTGTTATGTACGGAGCGGCTCCTTTTTATCAAAAAGCGGTCGCTAAAGGGATAAAACCAATTATTGGCTGTGAAGTATATATGGCTCAACGAACAAGGTACGACAGAAATGCACAGCAAGACAGCTCGCCCCATCATTTAGTCCTGCTGGCAGAAAACATCCAAGGTTACCGCAATCTACTAAAATTGGTCTCATTGGCTTATTTAGAAGGATTTTACTACCGACCTCGAGTTGATTGGGAGCTTTTAGAGAAGTACAACGAAGGCATCATTGCCTTGAGCGCTTGTTTATCGGGTGAAATCCCCCGTTGTCTTCTGCAGGCCGATCAAGAGCGTGCGAAAAAGACGGCGCTTAGGTTTAAAGAAATTTTCGGTAAAGAAAACTTTTTTATTGAGCTTCAGGATCAAAACATCCCCGAGCAGAAAAAATTAAACCAAGAATTGGTGCTTTTGTCAAAAGAACTTGATATTCCTCTTGTTGCTACAAACGATCTTCACTATACAAAAAAAGAAGATGCCAAAACACATGATATTCTTTTATGCATTCAAACCGGGAAAACAACGAACGATTCGGATCGAATGCGTTTTCCAACTGAAGAGTTTTATTTAAAATCAGCCGATGAGATGCATCAGCTTTTTTCTCAATGGCCTGAAGCTTTGGAAAACACGGTAAAAATTGCAGAACGTTGCGATGTAAAGCTTGAAGCAGAAGAAATGCATTTGCCTCATTATGAGCTACCCGAAGGCTATGATGCGGGGGCCTACTTGAAAAAACTTTGTTATGACCGCTTAGAGATGCGCTACCCCGATCCGACAAGAGAAATCATCGAGCGCCTTGAAAAAGAGCTCGATGTTATCACCTCAATGGGGTACCCCAGTTATTTTCTCATTGTATGGGATTTTATCGAATTTGCGCGGCGGCAAAAGATCCCGGTGGGACCGGGTAGAGGGTCTGCGGCAGGGAGTATGGTAGCTTATTTGTTGGAAATCACCGACATCGATCCTCTGCCGTATGGATTGCTGTTTGAACGGTTTTTAAACCCGGATCGGATATCAATGCCGGACATAGATGTTGATTTTTGTTTTGAACGCAGAGATGAGGTAATTGAGTATGTGGTTAGTCGTTATGGTGATGACAAAGTAGCTCAAATTATTACCTTTGGAACAATGGCGGCCAAAGCTGCCATTCGTGATGTGGGAAGAGCGTTGAATATGTCCTATGCAGAGGTTGACCGCATAGCCAAGCTTGTCCCGGAGGCTATTGGTGTTACATTGGATAAGGCACTTGCTACTTCTTCGGAACTGAAAGCAATGTATAGGGAGAACGAAGAAATCAAACTGCTTATCGATACCGCTTTGGCCATCGAAGGCATGCCAAGACATGCTTCGATGCACGCTGCGGGGGTGGTGATCGCCAAAGAACCTTTAACTGAATATGTTCCGCTTCAGAAAACAAATGACGGCAGTGTTGTCACGCAAGTACCCATGGATTTGCTAGAAGGTTTTGGCCTGTTGAAGATGGACTTTCTGGGACTTAGAACACTTACGGTCATTGATGATACTCTTGAAGAAATTCTTAGTACGGGCGGACCTGACATCGACATAAGAAATCTTCCTGTTGACGATCACAAAACATATGAGATGCTGTCTTGCGGGCATACGATCGGAATTTTCCAATTAGAAAGCACTGGTATGCGAGATTTGATCAAACGGCTGAAGCCTTCGGAGTTTGAGGATGTTATTGACTTGCTGGCTTTGTATCGTCCCGGCCCCTTAGGAAGCGGCATGGTAGAAGACTATATTCAGCGAAAACACGGTCAAAAGGAGATTGAATACACCCATCCGTTGTTGGAAAACATTCTCAAAGAGACCTACGGCATCATAGTGTATCAAGAGCAGGTTATGAAAATCGTAAGTGAGATCGCCGGTTTTAGTTTGAGTCAAGCGGATCTGCTCCGTCGGGCTATGGGTAAAAAGAAAGCGGATGAACTTGCTTCACAGAAGGAAGCCTTCTGCAAAGGAGCGCTTCAAAATGGAGTCTCTAAGGAAGTGGCCGAATCCCTGTTTAATTTGATTATGCAGTTTGCCGATTATGGTTTTAATAAGTCTCATTCAGCTGCTTATGCCGTCGTTTCATACCAGACAGCCTATCTCAAAGCAAATTATCCCAGGGCTTTTATGGCTGCGTTGATGACCAGTTGTATGGACAACACGGATAAAATTGCCCGCTATATTGAGGAAAGCAAACGGATGGGCATTGACATTCTAGCGCCTGATGTAAATGAAAGTCAGGTCCACTTCTCAGCAGCCGGTGAAGGCATTCGATTTGGATTAGCAGCTTGCAAAAATGTAGGCCGCGGGGCCATTGAATCGATCATCTCGGCCCGCGAAGAAAAAGGAAACTTTGTTTCTTTAAGGGATTTTTGCGAAAAAGTGGATCTTAGGCTTGTGAATAAACGGGTGGTTGAAAGCTTGATCAAATGCGGAGCCTTTGATTCATTAGAAAAACATCGTTCCCAGCTGCTTGCCTTATTGGATAAAACGCTTGAAGAGGTCCACCAGGCAGTCAAAGGCAGAGAATCCGGGCAGGTGTCTTTTTTCGATCTTGTGGAAGAACCGGAGCAGTTTGCTAAAAGAAGCGAAGAAATACCGGATATAGAGGAATTTCCTGAACATGTTCTTTTGAACATGGAAAAAGAGATGTTAGGACTTTACATCAGTGGACATCCACTTGATCATTTCCGAAGAGAGCAGAGAGTGCTGGCAAAACAGACCACTGCGGAGCTTGATGAGCTTAAAAATGGAGATGACATAAAGATTTGCGGCCTGGTTACTTCGAATAAAAAGATCACTACTAAAAAAGGAGACCCGATGGTATTTTTTACCGTTGAGGATTTTGAAGGTAGTGTTGAGGTAATTGTTTTTCCAAAAACATTTGAAAAATGCGGGCAATTCGTTCATAATGACAAGATCCTTATCGTAAGCGGGCGTTTAGATCACTCCGATGATACGAGTAAAGTCATCGGTCAGGACCTGTGCCCTCTTTCACCCCGCAAAGTGAATATTAAAATAAACAGCAGTAGTGCCAAAGATATGATTATGCAGCACTTGAAAAGAATTTTGGTTTCACACCGCGGCCATGTGCCGGTGTACTTGTTTTTTGAACCCGAGAAAAAAGTAATATTGACGGATCAGCTTTATTGGGTGGAAGAAAGCCCAAAACTAATCGAAGATATTGAGTCGCTGTTGGGCGAAGGCTCGGTGCGAATAAGAGATAGTCTTGAAGGAGTATCTTGACAACAGTTGTTTGCAATTTGATAGAGTCGCAACGCTTCTATGAATAGATGAAATTTATGGCACGGAGGCGAAGACCATGCGTTTAGAAGCCGATTTACATACACATACTTGGGCTAGCGGGCATGCCTACAGTTCGGTAGATGAGATTGCCCAGGCTGCCCAGATGAAGGGCCTGAAAATTGTCGGGATTACAGATCACGGCCCGAATATGCCGGGGGGTCCGCATCGTTATTATTTCAATAATATTAGGGTTATTCCGTCACACATATACGGAGTGAGAGTTTTGCGTGGGATTGAGGCCAACATTATCGATG